>CAJAXB010000001.1 GCA_903946795.1 uncultured Candidatus Saccharibacteria bacterium
AGGATTGACCCAGCAAGCCATGTGTCAACAGGCTGGCTTAAGCTATTCTACTCTAGCAAAAATTGAGCGCGGAGCTATTAAAGCCCCCTCGATATTTACGATTATGAGCATTGCGAAAGTCCTTAACCTGAGTCTTGATCAACTTATAGGTACGTCACATCCAACCAAGCCAAAAGAAGCCCGGACGAAGAGTGGCGTCAGCTTTATTTATTTTGATGTTAATGGCTGTTTGGTTCATTTTTTTCACCGCGCCTTTACGAAGATTGCGCAAGACTTTGATCTGTCTCCTGATATTGTCGAAACAGTTTTCTGGCAATACAATGATGCAGTCAATCAGGGTAAGTTTTCTCTCGAATCGTTCAATAAGATTTTCGCTAAGGAACTCGGTATTCCTGCTATTGCATGGCAGGAATACTATTTGCAAGCAGTCAGTCCTATTTCTGAAATGCATGAACTCATTGAGTGGGCAGCAAAGAAGTACAAGATTGGATTACTGACTAATATAGCTAGTGGTATCATTGAGTTGCTCATCAAGGAAAAACTGATTCCTGACGTTACTTATGCCGCAATCGTTGACTCGTCAAAAGTAGGAGTCATAAAACCAGACCCGAAAATATATGAAATCGCTGAAAGTATGGCTGGCGTTCCGGCTTCAGAAATTCTCCTTGTCGATGATACGCGAGCGAATCTGTCGCCAGCTCAAAAGGCAGGCTGGCATGTTATGTGGTTTGATGACTACGATTCTCAAGAGTCAACGTACCAAGTGCGCAAAGCACTGGAGCCAGCGACCTAATTCCTAAAATCGTTCCAACTCTTTTTCAAGTAATTGCACAGCAGCCTCAGACTCTTTAAGCTGATCGCGAGTTTGCGTAATGACGTGCTCAGGAGCACTCTTTGTATATCCAGGATTATCTAGTCTTTGCTTCAATCTGCTCTGTATGGAATGCTGTTCATTCCTTTGTGACACGAGCGTGTCTTTATAGTGTGACATTTCTTCGTCAGTGACATGCATCCATACGGGATGACGTGTAGAAATAAATTGCAAGCCTCTTCCCTGCTTTACGTGCACGACATCTCCGAGCTTAGCCATGCGAATAATACTTTCCTTGTGAGCATCGACTATGTCATTTGTATGTTCAATCTGAGGCTTTTTAAGCCCCATAGCAAGGATTAGTTGTCGTGATTCAGTAACTATTTGCTTTATTTCTTCAAAGTCCTTTGCATGAGCTGTATGTGCTTTAGGAATGTCAGGCCAAGCACTTACAATAAGGAGCTCGGAACTCCAACCTAGTTGTTGCCATATTGCTTCAGTAATAAACGGCGCAAAAGGATGACAGATTTTGAGGATGCTTTCAAGAGTAAAACGGAGCATGCTTGGGTTCGCTGATCCCTTTGACGCTTCTATGTACCAGTCAGCAAAATCATCCCGAACAAAGTGATATATGGCATTGTAAGCTTCGCTAAAGCGATATGTCTCAATAAGACCTGCAACAGCGTCTGTTGTATGTTGTAATTTATTCAACAGCCAATGATCTGCAGCTGATACAATCTCTGGCTTTTGAGGGGTATCTTTTGGAACATGCTCCTGGACAAAACGAGCAACGTTCCAGAGCTTATTGCAGAAATTGCGCGCACCGACTATTTTCGACTCTGTATATGGCCGGTTACTGCCAGCTGTTTCACCACTGAGGATACCCATTCTAAAAGCATCTGAACCGAATTCGTGCACTTTTTCTATAGGATTAACGACATTTCCTTTACTCTTGCTCATTTTTTGGCCATTTTCATCTTGGATAAGCCCATGAAGATACACTGAAGTGAAAGGCACCTCTCCTGTTGTATACAGCCCAAGCATGATCATGCGGCTCACCCATGGGTAGAGAATGTCTGCCCCTGTTTCCATAACACTTAAAGGATAGAAATTTTTAAAATCGTTACCATCAGGAAAATCCAATGTGGCATACGGCCAGCTTGAGCTACTGAACCATGTGTCAAACACGTCATGATCGCGGTGATATACGACACCACCTTTTGTAATCGATTCTTCTTTGACACGTGTATCAAAAATCCATTCACTCGGGTCTTCACTACTTTGAAATGCGGGTATTGGAATACCCCATGCAATTTGTCGACTAATATTCCAGTCCCTTAAGTTTTCCAAGTATGAAATTAATTGTTTCTTTTTACTTGCAGGATAAAACGTAATTGCATCTTTTTTTAGTGCTTGTATCGCGGGCTTAGCTAATGAGGCAACTCGAATAAACCACTGCTCACGAAGTAACGGCTCAATTATCGTGTCACACTTGTAGCAGTGACCGACACTATGAGTAATTTCTTCTCTTTGACGCAATGAACCATTGTCGACTAATTCTTGTGCAATTTTGTCGCGTGCAACAGCAACACTGAGCCCAATGTATTGCTCTGGAGATGGATCGATCATCGTACCGTCATGACCAATCACGCTAATACGTGGCAAGCTATGCCGTTCGGCCATATCAAAATCATTTTGGTCGTGCGCGGGCGTAATCTTTACAGCCCCCGTTCCAAAAGCTTGATCGACTGCTTCATCAGTAATAATGGGAATTTCTCGATTAACAACCGGTACAGTAACAGTTTTTCCAATATATTTTTTGTAGCGTGCATCATCTGGATGTACTGCAACTGCCGTATCACCAAGGAGTGTTTCGGGTCGAGTCGTAGCAACAGTTATATATCCGGATCCATCCGTCAACGGATAATCAACATGCCAGAGATACCCTTTCGTCTCCTTGTGAGTTACTTCTATATCTGCGAAGCCTGTTCCATGATAGGTGCAGAAACTGACAAGTTTTTCGGCGCGATATATGAGGCCATCTTGCCACATTTTCTCAAATGTCTTGTAGGCCTGATTAACGATTTTAGTATCTAATGTGTAGGTATATCTGCCCCAGTCAACGCTTGCACCGAGAGCTCGAAATTGAGACAAGTAATTTGTTTTGTTTTTATCCACAAAATCCCATATTTGGCTGTATAGCTCTTCCCTGCTGTAGTCAAACCGACTCTTGCCAAGACTTGCAAGGTATTTTTCATACACAACCCATGTTTCAAATCCAGCGTGATCAGCTCCGGGAAGCAAGAGCGACGCCTTCCCTTTCATACGGTGGTAGCGAACAGCAATATCTTCCAGGGCAAGTGTTAGTCCATGACCCAGGTGAAGGTCTCCGTTAGCGTTCGGGGGTGGAACAACGATACTGTATGAATCTTGTGAACCTCGATGTTTAGGCGCAAAGGCGTCATGCTTTTCCCAAAGGGCATACACCTTAGATTCATATTTATCTGGTTCGTACGTTGTAGTTAGCTTCATGCAGTTCCTTTGTTAGTCCACCTTCTCATCACAATACTCTTTTGTCCCCTATTGGGCCTTGCAAGTATCATATCACCTCTGTTGTAGAATGTAAAAATCCCCGTAAAATCACGTGAAAAAATGGCACTAGTAATTAAAACTTTTTCTTCATAAAGTCGTAGTTACAAGCGCCATTCATTTCTAAATTGAGTGTAGTCCCACTACTTTTGCAAGACTACACAAAATGTTTGTTTTCACATGTAGAATACGCGCACTAATGTAGGGTCGTCAATATTGACATAAGCGTAATAACATGATGTTATTTACATACTAAGATGGGGTGATATATCGAGAGAATAAGGGTCTGCAGTAGGTCGTCCATGATCGGCGGTTATACAGCCGAGTGTTGCGATCATGGCTCCATTATCTGTGCACAGTTTGGGGTCAGTGTAGTGTACCTTTATAGGAAGTCTTTCTGATAATTGCTTACGTAATTCCTTATTCGCAGCAACGCCACCACCAATAACTACCGAAGCAGGGGAGTATTCTTCGAATGCCTTTACGGTTTTATCAACAACTGTTTCAACTGCAATGCGCTGAAAACTGGCTGCAACATCTGCTGTTTGAGACGTGCTAAGAAGCTCTGCAAGCTTAAAACTAGGAAAGTCGTGATCTTTACCACAAAGTTGCTGAACGGTCCTTAAAACGGCTGTTTTAGGCCCTGAGAAGGAATAATCATATGGACCATCAAGCTGCGCTTTAGGAAAACGAAATGCCGTATCGTTTCCAGCCTCAGCAGCTTTTGAAAGACTTGGGCCGCCAGGGTAGGGAAGTCCAAGGATTTTCGCAACTTTGTCAAAGGCTTCACCAATTGCATCGTCATGTGTCTGACCAAGAAGGGTGTAGTTGAAATGATTTTTAAATAATACAAGTTGGCTATGCCCGCCACTGACAATAAGTGCAAGCAGCGGAAATGACGGTGCCTCTTTCGGTAGTGAATATCCTGGAAGGGGGGTTTCAGTCAGGAAGTTAGCATACACGTGCCCCTCAACATGATTAATTGCATAGAGCGGTTTATTGTTAGTTATAGCAAGGGTCCGAGCAGTCATAACACCCACCAAAAGACAGCCCCCTAAGCCAGCACCATAGGTTACGGCAATTGCATCGATGTCATCCCACGTGCATTGGGCATCCGCAAGCGCCTGTTCTATAACAGGCGTAATCGACTCAATGTGACTTCGTGCAGCTATTTCCGGCACAACGCCTCCGTATTGAGCATGGAGGTCCATACTACTAGCGACGACATTAGACAGCAGACGTGTACCGTCTTCAACAACTGCAGCCGCAGTCTCATCACAACTAGACTCAATCCCGAGAACTCTCATATTGATAATTTTACCTCTTTTAGGCTATGATACGGAAATAAACTAAAAAAACAAAAATTGATTACCGCATGAATAATACTCACAATAATCCACCAGCAGAAGCTATGTCATCTGAAAGCATGCGACAATTATCCGAATTGCAAGAAAACAGCTTTTTAATTGTAGAACCTAGGGACTGTAGTCCCCATATTCTTTCGAGAGAGTTTAGGAGTGCATACGGCTATGGATCTGATACGACTTCTGCAATGCTGGAAGCAATTGGTGAAAGTGGTCAAATTTTAAAGGGATCTCGAGACTATGCAGAACACAGTCCAGAGCTCGCTCAACTGCTTGATAACAAACCGACATTTTTCGCGCTGAGCCCTTCGGTAGTTTCAGAAGATATACAGACGGCATATCGTTTGTTTGATGCGGATACACCTGGGGCAATTATGAAAATTTCCTTTACTCACCATGCGTATTTAGAGCATCTTGGCGGAAAGATTGAAAGCTTTCCGGCTATCAAGAAGGGAACTGACATGTATCGAGTACTGAGAAGCATACGTCCTGAAGGTGATCAACGAAGCGACACTGAGGTGGAGCAGAGCATGAACCTTGTTACGTTGCCATCACGAGTGAGAACTGATGGCAACACACGCTATATTGCAATGAACTTTGTTGAACACGATGGTCATCCTGCAACAATTTCTCGCAAAGACCTTGATGATTGGCTTGAGAGATACCATGCTGCTGGACTTACTATCGGTCAAGATATTGGATCTGATGATGAAACCTTGGACAACTTTGTCATATATCAGGATAAACTCTATTGGTGTGACGGGGATATTGCAGCCGCCCAGCCAATACCACACGCTGATCTTCAACAACATGCTCAACACATGAAACAATCTCTAGAACGTTTTGTGCGTTAGATATTGATCAAAACGCTTGTATACTAGAATCATGACACTTCGCGAATCATTGAAAAAAATTATTCCACAGAATCTTTTTTCATCATTAGAACCAACAGGGCATTTACTTGAAGCAATGGTCTCACAGGTAATGTATGGCTTCCCGGCTCGTCGGCTTAAAGTGATTGGTGTGACCGGAACTGACGGAAAAACAACCACTGCTTCAATCATTACGCATATGCTTCGTCACGCAGGCTATTCAGTCGCAATGGTAACAACCATTTCAGTTGATTATGGTGATGGTAAGGGTGAACAACCAAATCCCAGTCGCATGACAACCATGGGTGCTTCAAGCCTCATGAAGATTCTGAAGCAAATTGCTAACAATGATGTTGAATGGCTTGTTCTAGAGACAACAAGTCACGCCCTTGCGCAGCATAGAGTGTGGGGTATTCCATATCATATTGCAGTATGGACAAACTTAGGACACGAGCATTTAGATTATCACAAGACCTTTGAACGTTATCGAGATGCAAAACGACTTCTTTTTAAACAAACCAATGCATATAAAAAAGGACTGCAAACAGGAGTTATCAATGCCGATGATCCAAGTGCAAAATATTTCATTCAAGATATTGATACGCCAATTACGTATGGCATTAAAGACGGTGAACTGCGTGCGGAAGACGTAAAAACGTTGGCAACTGGATCAACATATACGGCACTTATGGGTGATATAGACTATCATATTACGTGTCATCTGCCGGGAAGTTTTAACGTCTATAATAGTCTTGCTGCCATTGGTGTTGGGCGGGCAATCGGGCTTGATGCCGTTGACATAGAACGTGGCATAGAAAGTATTGATGCAGTAGAGGGTCGCATGACTCGAATCGATGAAGGGCAAAATTTTGAAGTCATTGTTGATTATGCGCATACGCCCGAGAGCTTCGAGAAACTTTTTCAAGAAATTAAGCCCGTTACAAAAGGTCGCCTGATAGCAGTATTTGGTAGTGCGGGGCGCCGTGATGAGAAAAAACGAGCAGTGCAGGGCAGTATAGCAGGC
>CAJAXB010000002.1 GCA_903946795.1 uncultured Candidatus Saccharibacteria bacterium
GCATCTAAAGATCTTAAACCTATTGCGCGATTCAATGCATCGCTAGATGGATATACTCCATACCTCACCCGCAATGCTTTTCGAGCATCAAAAGCATTTGGGAGCTTGTGGCGTATGGTGCTTGCACGAGAATATAATATTCAAGACCCGAGCCTGAGGCTTGCAATAACTTCAATGGTGAGAACGCAAAAATATCAAAATATATTGGTAGAAAATGGTCGCTTTGCTGCTGCTGATAGCACGCATTGTACTGGTAATGCTTTCGATGTTGATATAAGCGGCTATTACTCAATACAATCTAAAAATCAGGCTATTTCTCACGTGGATCCGAGACGTCGTGCAGCGAGTGCAAAGATTGGTCAACTCATCGCACAAAAAGTTGGAGAGCCGCTCCTACATCAAGCGCAGTCAGATCATTACGATCATCGAATTACGGAGGCAGCACTAATGGCGGCTGAAGTTTTGCATGAAGAAGAAGCAATAAATTTGATTCATGAGTTTAAAGATACGCCTAATGCCTGTCTACATATTGCTGTAAGTCCAGACTTCAAAATGTCGTAAAAGGTACTGCAGTATTAGGTTCATCCTTCCTGTATAATGCTGGCTACGCAGAGAGGGTAATATGCGCACATCACTATTTGGTAGATTGCAATTTGTAAGTATCATTGTGGTACTGTCATTGCCTCTTTTTCTGGCTGCTGGCAGACCAACATACGCTGAAGAATATTCTCAAAATCAAATACGTACTGACGATGTCAACACGACAACATTGCCATTATCAATGGGCAGTACACCGTCCGTTGGAGAGATATTCCTAAAAACAAGAGATGTTGCATTGCAGCAGAACGTAGATTGTACGCTTGAAAACTGTATTGCTCTGACTTTTGACGACGGTCCAAACCAACAGGTAACCCCTCAAGTACTTGATCTACTAAAGCAATATGATGCTCGCGCAAGTTTCTTTGTTATAGGCAATCGAGTAACGACTCACCCCGATATTATTCGTAGAATAAATAAAGAAGGACATGATCTAGGCAATCATACATGGTCACATCCATTCTTAAATAAAATTGCACCTGATCAAATTATTCAAGAGTTTAATGCAACGCAACAAGTTATTGCGCAAACAGGAGTTTCAGCACCAATACTCTTTCGTCCACCGTATGGCATTCGCACACCAGAAGCCTTAGCGAAGATTCCTGCACCATTTATTCTTTGGAATGTAGATCCGCAAGACTGGTCTAAAAAGGATGCGCAGGCCTTAACCCAGCACGTGCTCACTGCATCTCGGAGAGGATCTGTTGTGGTTATGCACGATACGTCAGCCACAACAGTTGAAGCACTCAAATCCATTCTTCCTGAATTAAAAAAGAGCTACAAATTAGTGACGATTCGAGATATGTTCGATATTAATGCTGAGTCTCGTGGCCAATACTTTGGCTTACAGTAGCCTACCACTGTAGTTTTACGCTATAATAGTGGGATATGAAACGATATAGTCCTAAAGATATTGAAAATAAATGGCAGAAAAAATGGGATGCAGAAGGCACCTATACTGTTAATTTAGATTCGAAAAAGCCAAAATACATTGGTTTTGGTATGTTTAATTACCCAAGCGGAGCTGGTATTCATGTAGGTCACGTACGTAACTTTACGATCCCCGATATTATGACTCGTGCTAAGCGACAGCAGGGGTTTGCATCTTATCAGCCAATTGGTTGGGATTCATTCGGTCTACCAGCAGAAAACTATGCAATTAAAACTGGTGTGTCTCCGCAGGAGTCTACCAAAACTGCAATCAAAAAATACCATGAACAATATAAAGCACTTGGGTGGTCTGTAGACTGGACAAAAGAGATTAATACGACCGACCCTAGTTATTATAAATGGACACAATGGGTATTTACGAAACTTTTCGAACATAAACTTGCCTATCAGCAGGAAAGTCCCCAGTGGTGGTGTGATCAATGTAAAACCGTGCTTGCAGACGAGCAAGTATTGAGCGGTAAGTGCTGGCGCCATGATGGTTCAGATGATCCACTCGTAACGAAACGTAATCTGAAACAATGGTTCTTTAAAATTACTGACTATGCAGATGCTATGCTCGACGCGACAGACGATCTTGACTGGACGCAGTCTGTTAAGGCCTCTCAACAAAGTTGGATTGGTCGTAGCATTGGAGCAGAAGTTACCTTTACGGTAGATGGTCACGACAAAGACCTGACAGTATTTACGACACGTCCAGATACCTTGTTTGGAGCAACATTTATTGTGCTTGCTCCGGAACATCCACTCGTCGATGTGGTTACCACTGGCGAAAATAGAGTAGATGTAACGACGTATGCAAAAGCAGCAATTACAAAATCTGAAGTACAACGACAGCAGGATGCAGATAAAGAAAAAACCGGATTATTTACCGGTGCATTTGCGATTAATCCAGTTAATGGAAAAAAAGTACCAATTTGGGTCGCCGACTATGTGCTCATGGGTTATGGTACCGGAGCTATTATGGCAGTTCCAGCGCATGATGTGCGCGATAACGCCTTCGCAAAAAAATTTGATCTTGATATCGTTCGCGTAATTGCTAATGAAGAAGCCGATGACGCATGTACACATGCAGAAGGTGTGCTTATTAACTCTGGCGAATATAATGATATGCCATCCGCAAAAGCGCGAGAGCAGATAGTAACTGATTTACAGAAAAAGGGCCTCGCTCAGGAAAAAGTTAATTACAAAATGCGCGACTGGCTCATTAGTCGCCAACGCTACTGGGGTGCACCAATTCCAATTATTCACTGTGAATCATGCGGCCCTGTAGCTGTCCCGGAAAAAGATCTTCCAGTAGAATTACCGCATATTGAAAATTATCGCCCAACAGGCGGTAACGTGTCTGTTCTAGCGGGTGTAGAAGAATGGGTTAATGCACCATGTCCGAAATGTAGCGGTCCTGGCAAGCGCGAAACAGACACTATGGATGGCTACGTCTGTTCGAGCTGGTACTTTTTGCGCTACATGGACCCTACTAACAACCTAGAAGCATGGGGTAAAGATAGGGTACATCACTGGGCTCCAATCGATTTTTATAATGGTGGCGACCATGCAACGGCACACTTGCTCTATGCACGCTTCTTTATGCACTTCTTCCACTCACTCGGACTTGTTAACACTACTGAGCCATTCAAGAAAATGATCTTCAACGGCAAGATTAAGGCTGGTGACGGCTCACCATTCAGTAAGAGCAAGGGTAATGGAATAGACCCACTTGCAGTTATAGAGCAAGGATACGGTGCGGATGCTATTCGTTTGTATGAAATGTTTGCGGCCCCTGTAGAACTAGACGTGCTGTGGGATGAGCAGGGTATTCCAGGGGCATATCGCTTCTTGAATCGTGTATGGACGATTACACAAGAGTTTCTCGACGCCCCTAAAAAACAATCTAATGACAATGTTATAGCTGACATTCGAATGATAGAGCACAAGGCTATCGAAAAGGTGACTGACGATATTGATGGAGTTCGCTTCAATACTGCAATTGCAGCGCTTATGGAAGCAGTAAATGGACTGTACAAGCTTAAAGGAGATGGTCAGCTATACAATAATGATGTCTGGCAAGCTGCTATTGAAAGTATCTTGCAGCTCCTAGCACCATTTGCACCACATATTACAGAAGAACTCTGGTCACAGTTAGGACATACAGATAGTATTCACATCAACCATTGGCCAAAGTTCAATCCAGACTATCTTACACTTGATACGGTAACAATAGTAGTGCAAGTAAATGGAAAATTGCGCGCGCAGCTTCAACTACCAAAAGACAGCGATAAAGACGTAGTCCTTACTGCTGCCAAAGCAGATGAAAATGTCAAAGAATACCTTGCGAAAGGTACGCTCGTAAAACAGATATATATCCCTGGCAAGCTTATTAATCTTGTCGTGAGCTAACTACCAGGCTCTTGCCCCAACAGCATTTCTTCACGTATTCTTTGTTGCCTAGCAAGGTTATCTTGTTCAATAGTGTCTATTTGCTTTTTACCGCAGACATTGACCTTACCTTCTTCATTTAAGCCCGCACGAAAATTATCGAATGCATCACTTATTTCAGTCGCATCTAGAGAAGTAACAATTTCTGAAGCCTCTATGTTTGCATCCTGTGTTGGCATTTCAGATAAATAAAAAGTCTTACATTCAGGTACTTCAGCCTTGCTAGCAAGAAAACCGAGCCCACTAAGAGTTACCAGTCCAATTGCAATAGCAGTGCGTCCTGCACGGCGGTTTGTGTCTCGGTAGGGACTTTCGGGAAGAGCAAGCAAATCTCTAAAGTTGTGACCGATATACTCAACAACTCTATTGCCCGTGTCTTTTATATGCTCAAATAATTCTTTCCGAGCTTCTCTCCGTAAGGTATTTCCTAAGGATTCAAACGGGTTATGACCATACGATTTTTCCATGAAGTATCCTTATAGAATTACTGGCTTTTCTGAAAAATAAGGTTCTGCTTGTAATGTGTTTAAACGATTTAATGCTGCTGTCGCGTTATCATTAAAATACACTGTTGTTTCAGCTATAGCAGGTAGATATTCGGCTTCTAAAATTGCATGTGCAAATGCTTTGCCAGCCTTAGAGACTACATCTTGTGCAGGCGGTTGTGTGAGGTCGCTTTCTGTATTTAGATCCTTGTTGTGTAAAGTTTTTTGTAATTTAAGAAGCGGACTTTGAATGTTCTCGCGGTAGTGTCTTGTTACTGCATCATCATACGAAGTTCCTAGTAATTCGTCGGTATCTAGAGGTAGATAGAGTCTTGAAAAGCGAGCCACTTCCTCAATTTCTTGTTTTGTTGATTCAGAAAGTTCAGCATACTCAGCTACGCTCAAGCGATCTGTAAGTACAAATAGGTTGCGTGTTATTAAATCACCAGCAAATTGATCAAAATTACCTAGTTCTGCAATCATTTCGGCTGCCTTAGCAGTTTGAATTGCGGCTAATTCCGTCATTGAGCGTGAACCGATGTATTGTTCTTTATTCATGGCGTATACTATACCAATAAAGTTGCATATTGTCAATAACATTGAGCACTTGAGTATATTGCCAAAAAGCGTTATAATTAGCGTAATAATATAAAACTAATAAGTATCAGGAGCCTGTTTTACTATGGGAAAACCAAAGAAACGAACGAGTCCTCGACGAACCGGCACCCGCCGCAGTCATCTCGTGCTTACACTTGCACGAAAAGTTAATGGTAAATCACCAGTTAACGTATACACAACAAAGCGTGAAAGCGCAAAACCTACAAGCAAATAAGCATATCTACGATATACTAAGTGTATAGTTACGTAGACAGGAAATTAACAATATATGGCATCAAATCGTCATCTAGGCCGAATCTTGGCACTCCAGACACTGTACGAATATGATTTTCGTAGGGACTGTGGTGATGACGCTGTTGATATCAAAAATATTCTTTCTCGTAATATTACGAGATATCATGACACCGTTGATGATCATGATTTCATAAAGAATCTCGTCACTGGCGTCATAAAGCACGCTGCTGATTTAGATGCAACTCTGCAACCGATTGCTCCGGAATGGCCAATAGCTGAAATTGCACGTATGGATCGACTAGTGCTTCGTATGAGTCTATATGAGCTTCTCAACCACAAAGATGTACCACCAAAGGTGGTCATCAACGAAGCTGTTGAACTATCCAAAGCTTTCGGTGGTGATAATAGTTCTAAGTTTGTGAACGGTGTACTCGGTACGGCCCTAAGAAAGCATGAAGATGGGTCTCTCGAACTCCCTAAAGGCTTGAATAAGAAAGAAAAAGCATAATGAAACGACCTACTCCATTTGAAGGCATAAAGAAGTTCGTTAATAAGCGACGCCCGGCTATTAGCGAAGTTGTCCGTGAACCCACTGCTGGTGGTGTTGTCTTTCGACGCGACAAAAATAATGAAGTAGAAATTCTCTTGATTCAAGATGCCAAGGACCGCTGGACGATCCCTAAAGGTCATATTGAAGAGGGTGAGTCTTCTAAAGAAACTGCGCAGCGAGAAATTACTGAAGAGACGGGTCTTAAGAAAATGAACGTGCTTAATTGGCTCGGTAAGATTAATTTCCGTTATCGTCGCACTAATAGTCTCGTACTTATGACGACGGAGATCTTTCTCGTCCAAGCAATGGGGGATACGGATGATTTACAGCCAGAAGAATGGATGAACGGCATTCAGTGGTTTCCCGCAGCTGAAGCACTTGATAAAATCGCCTATGAAGACATTGAGAAACTAATGCTTATTGGATTAAAAAAGATCCGATCAGGAAATATTGGAATGCCGGTGTGAAACAAGATTATTCAGCGTATATAGCCTTTGCTCGAGATACACTCGGAGTATCCTACAATAATATTGAACTCCTTGTGACTGCGTTTACACATCGTTCATATGTAAACGAGCATCGTAAAACTGTTTCAGAGCATAACGAGCGACTTGAGTTCCTTGGAGATGCAGTGCTTGAGCTTGTTGTCACAAGCTACCTATTTGATAACTTCAAAGATCCCGAAGGTGTCTTGACTAACTGGCGCAGTTCACTCGTTCGTACTGAAAGTATTAGCGCAGCCGCCTCCCGTAATGAATTTGAGCCTTTACTTCGCCTTAGCAAGGGTGAAAAGCGCGGCACAACACGAGCGCGAGCCCAAATTCTTGCAAATTGCTACGAGGCAGTCGTTGGATCATTGTATCTTGATCAGGGGTATGACGCAGCTTCACGTTTTATTCACGATAGCCTTATTACTACCTTTCAGGACATTCTTGATAGCGGGTCATGGATGGATCCCAAATCTCATTTCCAAGAAGCTGCACAGAGCAAAGAAGGGTCTACGCCAGTGTATAAAGTGCTCAGTGAAGTTGGACCTGATCACGATAAAACATTTACAGTTGGAGTATTCGTGAATGGTGAATTAAAGGGCCAAGGAGTTGGTCCAAGTAAGCAAGCTGGACAGCAAAAAGCAGCTGAAGCAGCGCTCGAAGCTTACAAGAGTTGACAACAGGGGCGGTAACCTGTAGAATAAGTCCAAGTCTTTATATTAATTTAAACAACTATATTTTATAGAAAGAGAGAATAAAGCCTTATATGTTAGCTATTCGAATGCAACGAACAGGAAGAAAAGGACATGCAACATTTCGTGTTGTTGTTCAAGATAGCCGTCTTACACCAACTAGTGGCCGTTTTGTAGCACAACTTGGTCATTACGATCCTCACACAAAGACTGCAAAAATCGATAGCGAAAAAGCTACATATTATCTTTCTCATGGCGCACAACCATCTCAAAGAGTCGCTCGACTTATGGTAAAAGAAGGTGTTGCACTTCCTGATTGGTTCACACTTGACGCTCCAAAAGAACGAAAAGTTCGAAACGCTGAGAAACTTCGTAGTCAACAGCCAAAAGAAGAAGTTGTAGCCGAAGAAGTACCTGAAGCACCTGAGGAGCCTACAGCAGAAGCTCCAGCAGAAGAAGCTCCAGCCCAAGAAGATAAAAAAGAATCTTCTGAAGATTAATTACAGATAAGACATTACCAGCAAACTCCCCGTATTGTTTGCTATACTAATGGTGTTACTAAAAACAGGAGTATTTCAGAATGAGTAGTATCGATCAACAGTTTGTAGAATATATAGTCAAATCATTAGTAGGGAAGCCCGACGAAGTACAAATTGACCGTAGAGTTGATGATAAAGGTGTCTTACTCGAACTCACTGTCGACCCTGAAGATCTCGGTCGTATTATTGGTAAGCGCGGTGCAACTGCACAAAGCCTTCGCACGCTACTACGTGCTCTTGGCACAAAGAATGAAGAGCGCTATAACCTTAAAATTGTTGATAATGGACCAGCAGATTATGTTCGTCCTGAACGAAAGAATGATGATCGAAAAACAGAAGCTGTCGAATCACGAACAACAGTAGACGATGATAATGAATACCCTGAGGAAGCAGCTCCAGTGAGCGAAGCTCCTGCGGTAGATGACGATATTCGTGAAAGTGATCTTGCAAAAAAGACACGACGCGAACTTGAAGATCTTGACGATCTTGATATCTAAAGCACTTGCATTAGCGGAACCAATTGGTGTAGAATAGGTTCAGTCTAATCAAGACAAATTTAAAAATAAAAACGAATTTGAGAAGCTCATGCGAGCCATCGAAAGATGGGAGCTTTATGTGACAGACGGAACCCCCTAGGGGTTCTTTTTGTTTCCGGTAATACTTTCAAAAAGCATAAAAATATTGTAAAATATATATAATGAAAATTCAGATAATAACTCTATTCCCTGAGATGTTTCCAGGAATCATGGATGCATCAATGCTGTGGAAGGCGCAAGAACAAAAGCTCCTTGATATCAGCTATGTCAATTTACGGGACTTTGGATTAGGCAATCGCAAGACTGTCGATGACACACCGTATGGCGGCGGCGATGGTATGCTTTTAAAACCTGAACCACTGTTTGCTGCAGTCCGCTTTGCAAAAGAACAAGACCCTGATGCGAACGTTATGCTTATGACCGCACGAGGAGCCCGCTGGAAGCAAGCAAGTGCCCAAAAAGCAGCTGATACCCAAACTGGTCTTATCATTATTTGTGGCCGCTATGAAGGCTATGACGAGCGTATTACCTCGCTTGTCGACATGCAGGTATCTATTGGGGATTACGTACTAACTGGCGGAGAACTGCCGGCAATGGTCGTAACAGATAGTATCGTGCGACTTATTCCAGGAGTATTAGGCGGAGAGAATAGCGCGGCAATTGAAAGCTTTAGCGATGGCAGAACGTTAGAATTCCCACAATATACACGTCCTGAAGAATTTGAGGGCATGAAAGTACCTGAAGTACTCCTTAGCGGTAATCACGCAGCAATTGAAAAATGGCGTACAGAAAATAGCCAGCAAGCAGACAAAAACTAGACTTTATCTATAGTTCCACAGGCAAGACGCGGTCCACCGCTGTGGCCAGATCCAGTCTCTCCTGGTGTATGTGGATCAAGGTGCGCGTGAATCATAAGGCTGGTTCCTTCTGGTGCAGATTCTTTTCCAAGGAGCGATACAGGGCCATCAGATAATGTGACACGTGTCGTGATTGCTTCAAGAACACCATGGCCGTGTGCATCAACGCTAATAGAGGGGAGATCACCCGAGTGATATCCGTGGTTAGCATCTGGATCTGTATTTCCATTTGGACCTGGATCAAAGTGACCGCCAGCACACTTAAAGCCGTCACAATCACAGGCTGCCTTTTCATGAATATGTACAGCATGCTTACCTTCAGTAAATACTGCAGGATCTCCTTGAACTTCGAGTTTGATATGAACATATTTCCAGCCGTCTACATCATATTCGGTAAAATGAGCAGTACCACTCTTAAGATCCGGGCCTTTCATGTGGGCAACAGCCTTTGCGGTCACTTTTTTATGTTCTGCAAGTAGTGAGACTTCCATTATTTTGACCTCACTTTTACGACGATATAAATCGTCGTGACTACAGCGATAAGCGCCGTTCCAATGAGAAGAGACGAGCTACTAGAACTGTGTCCTACGCTGTGATTAGCAAATACTTCCATGTTGTTACCCTCTTTTACTACTAGATCTATTGTAGCCTAAAAGTAGGAAAACAGTCAGGAGTTAGTAATTAGCAATAAAGGTGTAGGCGTGGCCAGTATTTCCGGCACGACCTGTACGACCGATGCGGTGTACGTAGTCAGCGTACGTACTTGGCTGGTCAAAGTTAATGACATGAGAGACATTAGGAATATCGAGTCCACGAGCTGCAACATCTGTTGCAACAAGAACTTTCACACGGTCATGCTTGAAGGCATTAAGTGCACGCTGTCGTTGCGGTTGGCTCTTGTTACCATGGATCGCTTCAGCTTTATGGCCCTGAGCGTTCAGGTGATCTGCAAGCTTTTGTACGCCCCATTTTGTTTCACCAAACACGAGTACTTTTTCGAAAGAAGGATCTTCGAGCATTTCACCAAGTTTGTTGAGTTTCTGGTCTTTTGTTGTTTTCACGACATCTTGAGCGATATGTTCACTTGTTACTGGAGAGACAACTGAAATTGTTTCAGGTTCTTTAAGTAGCTTATGAATAAGATTGCTAATAGCTGGAGTCATTGTTGCACTGAAACAGAGTCCTTGACGTTCTGCAGGAAGCAGGTCAATGAGGAACTCAATGTCACCGATGAAGCCCATATCAAGCATCTGATCTGCTTCATCTAGAACAACGATGTGCGTCTTAGCGAGCGAAAGAACGCCACGTTCAACAAGGTCCTTGAGTCGTCCAGGAGTACCGATAATAACTTCTGGCTTATCACGGAATGTACGAATTTGAGGAACAATATTCATTCCACCAACGCAGAGTACACTTAAGAATCCAGAGCCCCGAGAGAATGTTTTAAATTCATCATCAATTTGCTGAGCAAGTTCACGAGTAGGCGCAACGATTAGTGCTGTTGTGCCGCGAGGCATATCGAGTAGGCGCTGAATCATTGGTAGTACGAAGGCCGCAGTTTTTCCTGTTCCGGTGTTAGCAAGTCCAATAACATCCTTACCTGCAAGAACGTGCGTAATTGCTTGGTCCTGGATAGCCGTTGGAGTTACATAGCCAGCTTTTTCGATGTTGGCTTTAAGACCATCGTGAAAAGGGAAGTCAGCGAATGCATGTTTTGCAACGTATACTGGCTGCTCTGTACGAGGTTTTGGTTTGTTAATATAACGAGATGGATCAATATATGCGCCACGTCGGTTGCCACGTGAAGATGGCTTACTTCGGTAAGAAGTGCGACCGCCTTTATTACGGCCATATGAGGAGTAAGTGTTGTTGTACAAGAATGTACCTTTCGTTTGATGGCACACACCACAATAGAATTGCTATGTATGCGTTAATATTTCTCTAACTGCGAAGATCTGAACAGCGAGAAAATACTTCAAACGACTCGATATTCAATAGAATCACAAATAGACTCTAATCATAACACGTTAGACGCTAATTGTCTAGTGCAATAATGCTTATGCTTGCCTATTATTTTTGGCGTTTTCGTTTGTTTGGATCAAGCTCTCGTTTGCGAAGGCGTAGACTCTTCGGCGTGACTTCAAGAAGTTCATCATTCTCAAGGAAATCGAGGCATTCTTCAAGACTAAAAATAACTGGAGGTGTGAGCTGTACTACACCGTCGCTACTGCTACTACGCATGTTAGTGAGGTGCTTTTCTTTTGCAACGTTAATTTCCATGTCATCACCACGAGTATTGAGTCCAATGATCTGACCTGCATATACTTTTATTCCAGCTCCGACGAAACAAGTTCCACGTTCTTCAACCGTTTGCAGGGCATATGCTGTTGTTGTTCCAGTCTGGAAAGCAATAAGTACGCCATTACGTTGCTGGCTGAGTGCAGGTCCAAGTTCCTGATAGCCAATAATAAGGCTGTTCATGATTGCCGTACCCTTTGTTGCAGTCATGAGTGTATTACGAAGTCCTAGAAGAGTTCGAGTTGGCATTTCATAGATAAGCTTTGTTACGCCTTTAGAAGTTGTGAATTGCTCTTTAAGGTTAGCCCGTCGTTGTCCAAGTTCAGCCTGTACGGCACCCACTTGTTCGGCACCCACTTCAATAATAACTTCTTCAAGTGGCTCCATAGTCTTGCCATCTTCTTCATGGGTCACAACTTGTGGACGACCGACTTCGAATTCAAATCCTTCACGGCGCATTGTTTCAATGAGCACGCTCAAGTGCAGTTCGCCACGACCAGATACGAGGAATCCGATACCGTCTTGCTCAACAAGAAGACCGATGTTTGTTTCAAGTTCTTTTTGGAGGCGATCTGCAATTTGTCGGCTTGTGCTAAAGTCAGCTTCAGTTCCCTTGAAAGGAGAAGTGTTTGGACCGAGATAGATCTTAAGCGTTGGAGCTTCGACTTCAAGTACTGGCAATGCTTCAGGTTTTTCTGGATCAGCGATAGTCTCACCAATCTGAATATTTCCCATTCCCGTAACACTTACAATGTCACCAGCAATCGCATGTGGGGTTTCAATCTTTGCAAGACCTTGGTGGTTATAAATTTTATCAACCTTTGCTTTTGCAAAACTTCCATCTTTTTTACAGACAACAACTTGGTCGTTCGCCTTTACTCGACCACGAGTGATGCGGCCAACGGCGTACTTGCCTTGGAAGCTATCCCAGCTCAGCGCTGTAACGAGCATTTGGAATGGAAGATCTGGCTCTACTGTAGGGGCAGGTACTTCGTTGATAATACCGTCAAAGAGTACAGAAAGATCACCATCTGCTTCTGAATCCTCCGGAATAGATTTCCACGCTTTTCCAGCTCGACCTACCGCGTAGTAAATAGGGTAATGGAGTTGATCTTCATGGACTGCTAATTCTAGGAATAGGTCAGCGAGTTCATCTTCAACTTCGTGAATACGGCTACCAGGCTTATCTATTTTGTTAATAACAACGATTGGCTTTAGGTTGAGAGCAAGTGCTTTTGTAAGTACGAACTTAGTCTGCGGCATAGGACCTTCTTGTGCATCTACGATAAGGATACAGCCATCTGCCATGTTGAGTGTTCGTTCTACTTCACCGCCAAAGTCAGCGTGCCCAGGAGTATCGATGATATTGATGTGATAATCATCATGCTGCACAGCAGTAATCTTGGCAGTAATGGTGATACCACGCTCACGTTCCTGATCGCCACTATCCATGATAAGTTCTTGGCTCATCTCAGCTTGGTTATCGCGAAACGTATTGGATTGCTTTAATAGTCCATCGACAAGTGTTGTTTTACCGTGGTCAACGTGCGCAATAATAGCAACATTTCGAATCTTTTTTGGGTCCATAACTGTAGTCCTTTGTAATAAAATAACCGCTTATCGAGCGGCTAATGCATCTATATTAGACTTATTTTAACACAAGCTCGATTATTTTGCCACCTACTTACGAGGGTTCCAGGGAAAGAACTTGTTTGTGCGTTTTGCATAGGCTTGGTAATTCTTGTCATTGGCGTATTTTTTCTCTAGCAATGGAACGCCAGAAACGAACAAGATAAGAATAGTAATCGTTACTGGCCCAATGAGTGCAAACAGTTTGGTACCAAACGGTAGGCTCGTGGATGCACAAATCAACCATAATCCCCACCACTGGGTAACTTCTCCAAAATAGTTCGGATGCCTTGTATATTGCCAGAGCCCAGTTTGCATAACAGAGCCTTTGGCCGGCTTGCTTGCAATAAATTTGCGTAGTTGGTAATCGCCAATTGCTTCAAAGCCAAAGCCAAATACCCAGAGTACTACACCTGCTGCTAGCCAGGCAGATACAGAAAGGGTTTGCTGGATGCCAGCAGTCAATGTAACGGGTAGCGAGACGAGTACAAGCAGGAATCCTTGCAATATAAACACCTGGAAGTATGAACGAATGAGAAAGAACTTACCCCAATCCTTGCGCCACTGTGCATAGCGAAAATCTTCAGTTTTAGATTTATTGCGTGTCGCAATGTGAATTGCTAAACGCAGACCCCATATAGCGGTCAGAATGACGACCAAGAATGATACCCCACTCTGTGTAGTATTGATACTAAGTGCACTAACGGCTGCGACTATAAAACCAAGGCCCCAGGCAGTATCAGCAACATCGTTACGTTTTTTCATTGTTGCCAACAAAAACCATGCTGTCATGTAAAGGATTATGATTGACCCGACGGTGATGAGAACGTTATTTATATCATTCATAAACATTAGTAGTATAGCACTTACCCATATCAATGCGGTGGTTATGAGTTAGATACGCTAAAATAGATAGTCTATGACTCAAACGCATGCACTCGATATTCTGAAACTTGGCAAAAACGTCTTTTTGACTGGTGCTGCGGGAAGCGGTAAAACACACGTACTCAACCAGTACATTAAGTATCTTAAAAAACATAAAATACCTGTTGCTATTACTGCATCCACCGGGATTGCTGCAACCCATATGCAGGGAAAGACAATTCATTCTTGGGCACACATTGGTATTAAAGAATCTTTGAGTCAGGCAGATCTAGCGCATATGTTCGCAAAAAAAGACGTTCGTACTGCAATTGCTGAAGCGAAAGTTTTAATTATCGATGAGGTATCGATGCTCCATCACTATCGATTAGATATGGTTAATGCAGTGCTCCAAAAGATGCATGGCAATGATAAGCCATTCGGCGGTGTTCAGGTTGTGTTATGTGGCGACCTCTTCCAACTACCGCCAGTCTCCAGGATGTCGCGAGCTCAATACGTCACCGATGCTGACGTTTGGGACGATATGGATATACATATCTGTTATCTAACTGAACAGCACCGACAGGACGATGATGCACTTATCCAACTTTTGAATGAAATGCGTGATGGAGAAGTATCTGAGCAATCGCTTGAAATCCTACACAAACGCAAGCAAGCAAAGCTCAATACCGCCATTACACCGACAAAGCTATTTACCCATAATGTAGATGTTGACGTTATGAATCAGGAAGAACTCGATAGGTTACCCGGTAAAGCGCGCACATACAAGATGACGCAAAAAGGGGACAAGTCAGTTGCTAAAGCGCTCAAAACAAACTGTCTTGCACCAGAAGAATTAGTCTTAAAGAAAAATGCAATCGTCATGTTTGTCCAGAACAACTACGCAAAAGGATATGTGAATGGTACACTCGGCAAAGTTGTGTCGTTTGGACTAGATGGATCACCTGTCGTGGATACTTTGGATGGAAAGACAATAACCGTACCTATGGGGAGTTGGCGGGTAGAAGAAGGGGATAGTGTTATTGCTGAGATCAATCAGCTTCCGCTGCGCCTAGCCTGGGCAATAACAATTCACAAAAGCCAAGGTATGACACTCGATGCAGCTCAAATTGATTTATCTAAGACATTCATCATGGGCATGGGCTACGTAGCATTATCTCGTGTACGATCGCTCGATACACTTAATCTCATGGGAATTAATCAAAAAGCGCTCATGGTCGATCCATTAGTTATTGAGATCGATTCTCAACTTACACAAGAATCAGAACGGTACCGGAGAGCAATAGAAGCTATGTCAGCAGCAGAATTACTCACTGCCCATGAAGAATATATAGCCTCTCTCAAATATGAGGGCCGCCTTAATCTTGCTGACATATAACAAACTACAACACTTTATTTTGTAATATGTCTAAAACATAGTTATTATGGTTTTAGGAGAAAAAATATGGACCCAACAACAAATTCAACACCAACCGATAACACAAGTGCTCCACAGCCAGTAGATCCTGCTGCAATGCCAGTAGAGCCAACAAACCCAAGTGACCCAGCTGCAATGCCAGTTATGGATCCACCAGTAACGCCACCAGCTCCAGCTGCTGAAGCACCAGCTCCAGAAGCACCTGCTGCACCTGCGGAACCAGCTGCACCCGCTCCAACGGATCAGACACCGCAACCTGGTGTAATGTAGTCATTTAATGACAAAGAACAATCGGTTACAGAGAGAGTCTAAACTTTCTCGTAACCGATTTTTTTATGACTCAAATAATGCTATCGTGTTATTCCAGTGGCCAAATATTCCCTTAAGTATTTGGATAATCTGCACACTGGTAACTGCATATACTTCAGGAACTGTGCAGAATATATCTAGTCTCATTGCAACGATTAGTCTCGTTATATGGACACTACTTGAAATAACGACGGGAGTTAACTACTTCAGAAGAATGCTAGGATTAATCATCCTAGCATACGTTATCCTGACGCGACTGTTCTAATTACTTAGAGAACGAGCAAGACCAACCAAACCATGTACAGTTGTAGTTTCGTTCATATATTGCCGGTACAGATAAGTTGCCTACGCTGTCTACGGCATAGAATTCGTACTTATACTTTTGTCCAGCGTAGAGGTCAAAATCAGTGAATACTCTATTGACCCCGTTATAGATTACTTTTCCGTTCTTTTTGACTACGTAGTTTGTAATGATTTTTGGAGATGTACTTGCTCCCCAAGAGAGTGCAGCACCTTGTCTAAACTCAAATAGATTGCTATCCCAACCAATGGCTACAGGGAATTCTCCAGGAAGTGTCATTGTAGAAGGAACAACAACTGGTGGAGGCGTTGTTTGGGTCGTCGTAGTCGTGCTTGTTGTTGTCCCCGTGGTTGTGCCGGTCGTAGTCGTCGTAGTCGTGCTTGTTGTTCCAGTAGTGGTACTGCTTGTGGCTGGCGCAGTAGTGACTGCAGGGTAACTACTTGTTACATATGGGCAATAGAAGGTTGATTTTGTTCCATTGCTACAGTTATTTGTAGGAGGCGCAATAAGTTGTACATTATCCTGGCCGATAAGACCATTAAGAAGGTTATTGTCAGATATGTCGTTGATTCCCAGATTAGCCCAGGCAGTTTTTGTAGTTGGATTTAGTACGCCAGAAACTTGTATTGCGGAGACACCGCTTGTATCAACAATGACGACACCGTAGTCTCTCATCGCTCGTGCAAAGATACGAGCAGTTTCAGCCTTCTTTGTGTCTGCCTTAAGATCTGGACGTGAATTAATCCAATTTTCTATGTATGCATCATCGACGTTAAGGCGGAACCTAGAACCTTCAGGAATAAGCGCCTTTTGTGTGTAGAGAGCGTCTAACTCTGCAGATACCCCACCAAGTCTTGCAGAGTGTTTCGTTTTTGAGGCCCATTCAAATTTACTTGCAGGAGCTACTGCGGTACCACAGGTAGTGCCTTCAGCTGCAGTATTAAGTTGCGCAGTTGTACATTCAGGACCAAACGCAGTGTTTGCTATAGACATGCCGAGCGCATGCCTAATTTCACCTGCCGCAACTTCTTCAGGAGTCGTAAGGGTTGCATAGAAAGATAGGCCTGATCCACGGTCTCCAGTACTTCCTTCATATGTTCGATAATCTATCTTTGCTCCACTTGGGTTACGGCCAACTTGTACTGAATAGGTACAGAGCCTCTCTCTAAATAATGGTCCACATTGTGTGTATGCTGCTAAATCTTTCTTTACCCCAGCTAGGTAAATGATTTCACCGGTCTGGTCATTAAGAATGACTGCTTCATTGTCGCCAGCCTGACCCACAACCCACGCATCGTTCCATGGAATACTTGTCTTTGGGAGATTTGAGAATGAGGCTCCGGTACCGTCTAGATTTGAATCATACACAGATGCCTGAATCTGGATGGTCCGGTTGGCGTCTTTTGCATTAAAGACAGTTCGAGAGAAATTAGATGGTAGGGCTTCAAATCCAAAATCAGTCAATGTTTTATTTCGGGCAGCTAGACCAGTTGTAGAAAGATCATTGCCGTTTCGGTAGTTCCAGAAACGAGAAGCATAATCCGCAGACTGCGAGTCTACCGGGAGGCTGCAGGCTGCCTGATTCCATACTGCGTTTCCAAAAGGGACTTTATACGTGTAATTCGCTACTCGAGCTCCACAGGTAGTAGTTGCTGGAGACGAAGGAGTTCCAGTGTACGCAAATGAAAAACCTAGCCCAACAATTCCTAATGCAACAAACACTACAACAAGCAAGGCTTGTGCAGAACGTTTTGTTCTAAAAGTGTTAGTTATTTTCTGCCAAAGAGATTGTTTTTTTTGCGGAGCAGTTTCATTTGATTCCATGTTGTTACCCGTTTAAGTTATTAGCGCTTGTATAAAGTATAGCAAAAATAACGGTTATCTTTAAATTCCACCAAGCTTATCCATTGCTTCGTGCGAGAGTCCAAAATAATGGGCCACTTCATGCCATACAGTCTTATGAATTTGTTTTCTGAGACTTAATTCATCTTCGCAATACGCAAGCATTGGTTTTCTGAAAATCGTGATCTTGTCTGGAATCACTAAGTTATAACCAGAGTTACGAGCTGGCAAAGGAATACCTTCGTAGAGACCGAAGAGCGTGTGCCCAGGTTGTAGTTTGAGCTTAATAATTTGTTCTTTGGTGGGTGTATCTTCTGTGACGAAGACAACATTCTTTATTCGTGTGAAATATTTTTCCGGAATTGCATCAATAGCTTCAGAGACATAGGATTCAAATTGCTGTTCACTAACATCAAGCATAGTATCTATTAGTATACGCTACGCTTTTTTGCTTCGTATCTGGTTCGGTCGAACGATTAGCCACAACGCAAGGGAGACAAATAGCAGCATGGCGCTATAAAACCCAATCTCTCCATAGAGCTCTAACTTATAGCCTTCATTAAAGTTCAAAACAAAATATGCAATGGCGGACAACGTATACGCAGCAATACATACTAAACTTGTAGCAATAAGCGCACTCTTCCGTTGCAGACAGGCAGCTACGATGAGTGGAATGACGTACAGAAATACTGCTTTGCTGGCCATGCCTCGTTGTATGTATACATGGAATGAGGCTATGAAAATATCAGTTGTAATGATAGTGAAGGCAAGTTTATGTAGTGTAGCTTGAGTAACATTTTTCTTCTGTACTGAGTACCAGATAATCGCAACGGTTACGATTAGTAGTGCAATGACCGCCCACTTTCGTAGCACAACAACTGGCTCTATAAGTTTTCCGGCATCGTATGCGATGAGCTGAGCGACAAGAGCAATAATATACAGGAAATGAATACCCGTTACACGTCGAAGCCGTACTTTGAGTGCAGGGTTGTAGAGTGCTTTAGCCATTCCTTCATTATAGCCTTAAGCAATTTCACCTGCAAAGAATATCGGCTATTTATCAACATACTGACGTATACTAGATACCATATGAAGAAAAGAGATAAAAAGAAACAAGACAAACTACATAAAATCACAACGAAGCGGGCACTATACGAAAAAGCCCGACGTATGAAGAGAAAACTAAAATCTAATATTTAGTATTCGCGTTAAGGACTGCTCTTGCGGATACTATGTCAATAATTTTGTCTTCTTTAGGACGAAATATTACTGCTTCATTGGAATTTAAATAAAGCAGTATCTTGTCATCTTTTTGTAACTTACCAACAACCATATTGGCATTAAAATCTGCAGGGTCATAGACTGAAACAATAATAGGTTTTGAATATGGAAGATCTAGCTCTTTGTTGATCCTATTTATTAAAGCGACATTCTGATCATTAATCTTATCAAGCTTGTTACTTTGATCATTGCGATACCTTGCACCTAGTATAAGTAGCGTAATTAATAATACGCAGATTATGCATACTACTGTAAGGAAAATTCGAGGTCGCTTTTTCATAGTCCTACTTGATTAACTGTAATGATTGTAGACGGTATAATTGGCCCACCCATTGAGCCCGTATTATGCTCTAGTACAATATGATCGTTATCTGTAGCCCAATAAATTTCAACGTAATCCCCCACATTGAGAGGTACAAAAAAGTTCCATGCAGCCACTACGTACGGGCTGTTCGTATTTACTGCCATTCTTGTATTGCTATCAGGAATCTGAGTACCGTTTTTTGCAAGCCAAATTTCTGCTGTTGATCCATTTCCTCCACCCCCCCTATTGTGTAGCTGGAAAGAGAATGCAACGTTATACTTTCCTGAATGCGCGGCAGTGATTCTACTATTGCTAATGACGGAAAAGCCATTAGTCATCGAGGCATCAGTTGTCCTCACTAAGACTGGTTGACCAACGGAAACAGCTGAAACAATTTGATCTACAGTATCATAGAATGATCCGAAATAAGCGGACGCCATTCCAGATACTCCAGGTACGCCTTGAATACCCTGTATACCTTGAATACCTTGTACGCCTTGAGCACCAGGAGGGCCCTGTTCGCCGGGAGGGCCTTGATCACCGGGTGTGCAAGTACCGGCTGGACCTGTCTCTCCCGTAGCACCAGTAGCTCCCGCCGCACCCGTACTACCAGTACCACCAGTAGCTCCAGTACCACCAGTAGCTCCCGCCGCACCAGTACCACCAGTACCACCAGTAGCTCCAGTACCACCAGTCGCACCCGCCGCACCCGTACCACCAGTAGCTCCAGTACCACCAGTCGCACCCGTAGCTCCCGTACCACCATTATCACCATTTTTCCATAGAGTTTTTTGCTGAGAGCAAGATCGTATCGTATTGCCATCACTACTAACACCAAAATCAATAATTGTCCTTGCACCATGATTATCAAGAATAATCGTATCTGCGTTACCTCGAACAATTTGATACTCATTATATTTATTTTTTGCGACCCAAATATTATTTGCATCACACGTTTTATCTAGGTATCCGAACGCACCACAATAAATGTCTCTAGCTATAGAGCTTTGTGTGTCATTTTGCGTTCGATTGAACTGAAGAATAGCTAGGATGAGAAAAAGTCCTAAAATTCCACTAAGGAGAATAACGTTGTTTCTGATAAGTTTTTTTGCCCTCATAAAACCTGCTCACAACTTTCTTATACATAAGCATATCACTAGATATAAAAATAATGAAAAAGAAAACCATAAATATTTATTGCAAATTATGCAACTTAGCTATAAAATACTGCGAATGGAAAAAAGTCAGTTAGACGCTTTTGAGCGTCAAGGGGTTGCACCTGAGCTACGAAGCGTAGAGCATTTCTTTTTTGATATTTCTGAATCTGGTGAGTATTTCGCAGTACCTAGAGAAATTAATATTGGCCGGGAAACATGTACGCTCTTAGAAAATGGTGGAGTTATATCAGAGCAGTCGGTCGTAACAAAATCTGAAATAGGGCCACGATCTATCATCAAGGGTGTGAGCATTATTCTAAATAGCACTATCGAAAACTATATTGTAGATACTTCAGTAATTTCAGATAGTACGGTCATAGACCCGATGTCAAAATCGTCTTCAATCATTAAAAATTCATCAATTGGCATATCAAGTACTATCATTACTACTGATATACATGACTCAAACATTGGAGGCAATGCTGAAATAGGACCGTATAGCACTGTCCAAGATTCAAATATTGGAGATAACTTTAGTATGGGAGGGGGTTCTTATATTCTTGGTGAGTCTGCTTCTGTGCACCATATTCAATCTGGAACATGCGACATCAAAGATAATGTAGAGATCGGCAACGACGTTACAATTCATGCTGGAGTTTCAGTTGGAAATAATGTATCAATCGGATCATTTGTAAGTATCAACGAATACGTAGATATTCATCAAAAAACTGTTGTAGAAGATTTTGTAAAAATCGGTACCTGTACACGCATTGGCAAAGAAAGTTATATTTTAAATCGTTCTTCTATTGAGGGAGCGAAGCCAATCCAAGAACGAACCTTTGTATACCATAATAAACAAGATACTGACTACGAGACAATGAGTACACGTCATATGTTCCGACATGTTATACCTTTCGAACACACACTTCGTGCTCAATATAATAAAGAGAGCCCCGAGTATGATACCTACTGGCTTATTTCAAATAAACGTCGGCCGTATTAGCCGCAACACTGTGCGCTCACAGACATGATTTTGTGAAGTAGACTCCTTTAGTACATCATTATGCAAGAATTGCTAATTCTTTGGTATGTTTGCGTTAGCTTGATAGCATTGTAGTAAGATGCAAGGATTCCATCACAGCTAAATAATATGAGTAACACATATAAAAAAATTGGCAAAAAAATACAGCGCATCACAATGCAACATCCGTTCGTAGTATCGTTCGTAGCCGGTTGTATATATTTTGCTGTAGTTATGAGTTGGATGTTTACTGTTCGTACATCTGAGATTGCGAAAGGAAACGCTGCTAAATATGTAGGCATCAGTGCAGCACTCATTATGGTCAGTAGTTTTGCTACTGGCTTTGTCCTCTTTACACTGATTATTCGAAAGCTAAAAATACGAATTGATTCAAAAAGTGCACTTATCCTTATTCCCGCGGCTTGGGTAGTAAGTGAATATTTGCGGGCAGTTTTTTTCTCGATCGTGAGTCTTGGCCCTACAGGTAGAATAGGGCCCTATTGGTCTTATGGAGACGTTGGATATATTCTTGGGCTGACTCCATTAACCTATCTTGGTAGATTAGGGGGCGTCTATTTCTTGAGTTTTATCGCAGTTTTTATAATAGTTCTTATAATTCGCACGTTTAGGCTGAGGGCATATCGCTTTGCAATAATCTTGTTAGTAGCCGTATCTCTATTAAGCGCACTGTGCTGGAAACTGTACTCTCATGCTAACGGACGAAAGATTTCAATAGCTGCGTTGAGTTATAGAAGTGTTGAGTATCCTTTAATCCAGTCTAATGAAGCCAGGAAACTCATTGAAAGACAAGGCGCACAAACACCAGAAGTTGTCGTTTTACCAGAGTACTCAGGGTTTTACGTAAAAGATAGTAAAAATAACGACCAACTGCTACAGGCATTTATGAAGAATCATGGATTAGTAATTCAAAGTCGTCGAGAAATACAAGATAGCTATAACAAAAACATGCTCGTGTTTCTAGCCCCTAACGGCCAATTATTAAATGAACAGCAAAAATGGTTTACGGTGCCGTCTGGTGAGTATGTACCGTACGTGTACCAAGTTCTACTTGCATACGCTGGCCAGGGACAGTTACTACTTGATTTTCGCAATCAGAAAAGTGTTTTGCCAGGTGATAGACCGGAAACACCATATACGTTTGATGGTGTGAGCTATGGATCATTGGTTTGCTCAGGCATTACAAGTCCAGAACACTACCGAGCTTTAGCTGCAAATGGTGCTGTCGTTTTAACTAACTCTGCATCCCTTGGTTCTTTAGGTGTATCAAGCTTTCATCACACTCAAGCGCAAATGATGGCGCAACGCTACGCTATTGATACGGCAAGACCGTTTATTCAAAGTGCAAAAGACGCTCCTGCATTTATATATGATCATAACGGCAAGCTTCTTGGCAAAACGACAAATGGCATTATCCAAACGGAGGTTACGGCCAACAGTAAAAAGACACCCTATACACTGTTTGGCGATTGGATTGTCGTAATGAGCTCATTAATCATCGTTATAGTTATATCGCGGCCATTGATATTTCATAAAAAGAAAGATAACATTAAAACATAAGTAATATTTAGGGCATATGACACTATGGCGCAAAAAAATAAAAATAATCAAAAAGTAAATATCAAAAAGCACAAAAACTTTAAGGTGAAGCTCATTGTGGCTGCAGTCGTTGCCTTTGCACTTATTGGTGTATTGACGCTTCGTCTCTCAAACGCTGCAACGTATGATGGATATCAACGTTTTCGTATCGTACAGACTGCAGAATCGCAACTTGGAAATGTTGAATATAATCCTCAAGTTATGCAATACACTGAAGGTAATGCTGAATCATGGTGTGCTGATTTTGTGAGCTGGGTATTTAAGCAGGCCGGATATGCGTTTTACGCTAACCCTGCGCCAGGTAGAAGCTCATGGAGAATTCCGCTTGTGAACGCCCAAATTGCAGGGTATCCCAATTTACGATCATACTTCATAAAAAATGGCGCGTACAAAACTAAAGAATCAATGTACATACCTGGACCGGGTGACGTAGTTATTTTTTCAAGGCAAGGAAGAAGCCATACTGGAATTGTTGTCAGAGTAGACCAGCCCGCAAACAAGAACGAAAAGTGGATATATACGATTGAAGGCAATACTGATACCAACGATGTCGCTAGAAGAGCGTATCCAATGAGTGATGGCACAATTGATGGCTACGGAACTATCATAAATGCGCAGCCTACAGTGAAGGGGTAAGTTGTAGTATGAAAAATAAACTTACCAATATTATACAAAATCGTTATGGAAGAATAATGCTCTTTAGTATTGTGATTCTTTTGAGCGCAACAGCAAGCTATTCAATTACAACACTACTTTTAAGAAAAAATAATGACAAGGCAAAGACTCTAAACCCAGTACGCGTCAATGAAACCGTTTCAGATCTTACAACAAGCAGTACCGACACTCAGTCAGCAAGACCACAAACGACTGCGCCGTCTACTCAACCGGCAACGCAATCAGTACCCCCTACTCAGCAGAACTCGCAAAGCTCTCAGACAACCACAACAATTTATTGTGGTGTAAAGGGAATGCCTGAAGGTGTCTGTAATGCAATAGCAGCAATTGAAAAAAGTGGGCTTAAAAATAATCCATATGTAGTGCCAGATACTACATCTGTTCCTGATAATACAAAGATTACAATCGATCGTTTATCATGGCAGCAAAACGCAGACACTACGAGTAACGTTAAATTTACTGCTACATCAGGAACGTCTACGTTCAAAGGCAGTGCAACATTTTCAGATAGCAATGGAACATGGAAGGTTGTCGGTTTCTCATTAGCAAACTAGATGGTTGTTGACTACTCCCACTTAAGCATCCTAAGCATTATAAATTCAGCCATTCTTTGTGGATACTCTATAACAGGGTCATGTTCATAGCTTATAAAAAAAGACTGGTCTTCCAGTCTTGGAGCAGTTTCGATATGTTGTACTTTTTCTTTTTTTTGTTCGCTAGGATTTTCCATGCGTACTCCCTTATATTTAATGTTTATAAGGGTGCTCATAATTTATGAACCTCTTTAATTTAATCATAATTGCAATGCATAGTAAAAGGACAAAATACTATTACATTTGGTAATTATAATTGTAGTCTCTAAAATATACTTATGCTTCCATTCAAATTATTGAGTTATATCTTGTATGCCAGATAATTCAGAAACATTTCAACCTGATTCACCAATAGCTCAAGAAATTGCTGTAGGTGTTCCGCCGCCACAAGATCTTTTAACTCAGGAACAAATAGAATCACGGCATCGTCTTGTTGCCCTCCATCGTGAAACAAGAGAGGGGCATCACCCTTCAAGGCTAGGTTTTGTTGAAGAACTTTCACAACTACCTGTGGACGAGGCTAGGGAACGCATTCGTGAGTTAAGAAGAATTGAACAGGAAACAGGCAAAACGACTACTAGCCTGCAACAATATAACGCTTACGTGACAGATTTACGTGAGATTCGTGCTGAACAAAGAGAGCATATCGCACAAGAGCTTGAAAAAATTCCAGAGGATGCAACTCCGCAAGAACGCAGAGAAGTGTTTATAATGGCTCTTGATCATAGCCCTCCCCTTGCAACACGCACACTTGAAAAAGTTAATGAGCTAGTACCTCAATCCATGTTTTCTGATAACCATAGAAAAATGTTTAGTGATGAACAAATTTCTGAGATTGCTCAAGATCCAGAAAAGTTTAAGCAAGCGTTAAAACAGGCGATTATTGATGAACCTGAAATGGTAATTAGGACAGCTAAAATTATGGAACAAGTTGCTTCGCCTGAGGATATACGATCGGCTCTTGACACTCTCCAAGAAACAAAACCTGATATGCTACTGAGTAAATTACCGTATGTCATGAGGTATTATTCGAGAGATGAGGCTCGCATTCTTGTTACTACGCTTGCCGAGAAGAATCCTGGGTATGCTCTCTATGACATAATGAATCCAGATATCTCAGAGCTCATTGGAGAAGATGCAGTCGCGAGAATCGCAAATAAAGCGCTTGAAGGTAACTATCTTCCACTAATGTCTTGCCTGGAAGAGTGTATCAAGCAAGGATTTTTTACTAAAGAAGCTCTAAAGGTGAGGATTCTAAAGGATCTTGAACCTCGATTAGATGAAGAAAATGAATCTATCCTTGCGAGCGATTCTGGACCCCAGCTTCATAATGTTGAAAATCTAATGCGCAGCGAATTGTATACGTCTGAAGAAAAAGCTGAAATACACGACAAAGTATTGATGCTTTTTCAAAATGCCGATGATACTTTTTTTAGAAGTCTGGAATCTACCTCAATACTGACGGAAGAAGAAAAGATTGCTTTATTTACGACTAAATTTACTGCAGACCCTATGGGGGCGATGGATAAATATGCAAGTATGGTAAGTACATTTACAGATCCAGAAGTCGCACGAGAGACGATTTTACAATACATTCGTGTCACTGGACCAGAATCATACAAAAATGCATGGAGTATTCTTGATAGTAGCGCGTTAACAATAGATGATAAAAGGAATTTTGTTCTTGAAATACACAAGAATAATCCAGATAAAATTTTTGGTTTGTTGTACAAAATCGATGGAAGTTACAATGATGAAATTTTTAATAACCAAGAAATAGCAGAAATAATTCGCAATACTTTTGAAACTATAGATATGGCAACAGCTGCCCTGCACCTTGTTTCAATGACAAAATATATAGATTCGTCACAGCTCAAGCCAATCTTGATAGATAAATTTACACATGATCCTTCTACTGCGCTCTTTGTATCTCGTAATAAAGAAGTGATTGATCAATTATTCACTAAAGAAGAACAACTGAATATGCTTAATACATCTATTGATCACCAGTTACGAAATTTTAGTGAAGGTGACAACACGTTATACGAAATTAAATTTTCATCAATCAAAGAAATTTTCGGTGATGAAATCTTAAAAAATGTTGCAGATAAAGTGCTTTCCGTAAGCCCGGATAAATTCATAAGTAGTATTGGAAGTATAAGCTATCTTTATGAAGCTCATGAACTTACAGAAATTGTATTAAATTTTTCTCAGACTATTGCTGGTCAAAGAGCTCTTTTCACCAATATGATGTTTGAATACGGTAGTCAAACAGAATGGAGCAGTATAGTAGATAAAGACGTTGTAAGAAAACTCATACTTGAGGCTGATCCAGAAATTCACAGGAATATAATTCTTGTGAATGACAAGCTTGAAAGATATCTTACCCAACAAGATATTAGTAGCATGGCAAGCAATATGCTAGAAATTAATCCAATAATTGCATTACGGTTTCCTGATTTCTTTGCTGAACATGTTCCTGGATTTGAAGCTAATCAAGTGCTATCTCGTGCGTTGCAAGACCAACCTAGAATGGCAATTCTTGGTAAGTATTTTGATGAAACTCTACAAAGAGCACAGAAAACAGATCGAGAAGCTGTTCTTGAACGATTACTAAAAGATGCAGAATATATGTATTTACTGATCGAACGGCAATCTAGATCTGGAAGCCTAGAAAGCTATTCCGCACTACATTCTAAATTTGAACTTAACCCAAAAACAGAAAGATCATTATTTGAAACGTATAGTATTATATCTGATCTTGGTACTAGTGAAGATATAGCATTACTAACATCAGTAGAGTCAATTATAGAAGTGGAAAAAGTTGCCGCTCAAGTAGTAGCTCGGTCCCTAGGGATAGAGGAAGAAATAAACATTGAAGCAAGTCAAAAACTACTTGATCAGCTAGGCAGCATTATTCCACTTGGGCTGTATGTTGCGCAATATAGATCATCTCCTGCACACGCTGCTGTATTGAAGCCAATGGTCGAGGCGACACTTAATGGTACATATGAATCTTGGAAGTTCGGAACTGGACCCGATTCTTTAAGTTCCCTGAAGGTGGCGGGGCTTATACCACCTAATCTCACTGAAGAACAATATGCGATATGGCAGCAAGAGACCCAGACTGAAAGAACAGAAACATTTACCGTAGAAACAACTGCTGTAATCGATGAGATTCGTACGATTCTTAATGATGAAGAATTACAGTTACCTGCTGGTTCACTCATTGCGCCATCTGAAAAAGTATCAGCTTTAGATTCAATCGCAGTTCAAATGCCTGAGCTTGGCAAAGAAATTGCGAGTATCCATCAAGAATTAAAAATATTACGAGAGCAGCCCGATCAAGAACTTGCTAAAGTGCAAATAACCGAACTTGAGCGCAATCTTTCAACCCTAGAGCTGACTAGAAAAGAGCTGCAGATTCAGCAAGACATCATTCAGCTTACAAATCTTAGCGAAGAAGAAGTTCGGAGTGGGGTTGTCCAAAAAGCTGGAGGTAAGGGTAGGCCAATTATTCAGATAGTACAGCGACTAAGTAAAAATATTAACAATGATGTTCAGTATGTAGTTGATCGACTCGAGACCGTCCTAGATAGCTATAAGCAACAGACAGGCAATTTACAAGTATTGCGTGTTAGCGATACCGCTAGTCCAAAAATAACTATGGAAATTGGTGAATTACCATTATCTTCTTGTCAAAATTTCCGTAATGGAATTATGAATCAGGCATTGATGGGCTATACGGACCCTAATACAAAAATTCTTCTTCTTGCCAATGAGCGAGGTAATCCAGTGGCTCGATCTGTCTTTAGAATTTTATCTGATGAAGCAGGGAATCCTGTATTGCACGCCGAGACTATATATACAACTGAAGTCAGTGAAGGTGTGTCTAGAGCAATGTACCAGCATGCAATTGAAAAAGCAGAATCAATGGGTATGCCATTATTTATTTCATCAGTATCACAGAATGATGAAGGCCATATGGTCGGAACGAGGGATATTGAAGGTATCACGAGAACTAAAACTGAATCCGTCTTATCTTCAGCGGGCTCACGAGCTCCAAGCGTATATGTTGATTCCGCTGGTGGAGAAAGACGCGGCGGTGTATATTCATTCACAAATGTTGTGACGCTGAGTACGTAACTTATTTGTTTAAATAAGTAATCCCAATCTGCACGGTGGTAGCGTATACGCCCCACACGAGGTACGGGATATTTGCATAGCTGACCCATCTGAGTTCAGGAGCTTTTTGCCAAACTGCAACGAGTGCCCATATGAGCGTACATACAACAAGTACAATATCTATAGATGCTAGGAAATTATTTGCCAAACCAAATTGTATGTATGGAAATGCGAAGTTGAAAATAAGGTTAAGAGCAAAAGGTAACGCCACAACCCACGGAATTTGTTTTTTGAATGCGCTATAGAAAACTGAGGTAAATGAAAGTGCAATTATAGTATATAAAAATGTCCATACGAGACCGATTACCCAAGACGGTGGAGTCCATGACGGTTTTATGTACTGTGAGTAAAGTGATCTTCCATCCATAAGTTCCTGCATTTCTTCGTAATATATACGCCAGTGTTTAATGTATGAATTGTATCAAAAAAAAGACCCACCGGGTCTTTTAAGCATAAATATAATGGCTGGGGATGAGGGATTCGAACCCCCGATCACGGGACCAGAACCCGGTGCCTTACCACTTGGCCAATCCCCAACGAACCAATGTATTTTAGCAAAAAACAACCCGAATTACCAGATATGCCATGTATATTTCATTGATCAATACTCGTTCAGATGCTAGAATAATAGCGTTAACAATTTAAACATATAAAGAGTGCAGTAAGAGATCTAGCTCAGTGATCTGCCAGCAACCTGCGTATTCGTAAGGTGCTCCATCTAGACCCGGTTTATCCGGGAAAGATATGAATATCTCTTATCCTTTCTCGGCATAGCCAGAAAGGTTTTTTTATGTCAAAAACAATATTTACTAGTGAGAGCGTCTGCGCTGGGCACCCTGATAAGATTGCAGATAGAATTAGCGATGCAATCCTCGATGCAATTCTTGAACAAGATCCTCATGCACGTACTGGAATTGAGGCTATTGTGGGTGCCAATAGGGTTGCGCTTTTTGGAGAGGTTAATACGAGTGCCGATATAGATCCGGTGCAAATAGCAAAAAGCGTTATTGTAGAGCTAGGATATACCAATCCTACTTGGGGCTTTTCTGACAAATCTCCTATTGAAAATTATATACATCAGCAATCCCCTGAAATTGCTATTGGCACTGATGATGACGAAGGGGCAGGGGATCAGGGCATGATGTTCGGTTTTGCGGTGGACGAAACTCCGGAGCTTTTCCCTCTTCCAATCACGATAGCTCATGAGCTCACTAAAAGGCTAGACGAAGTACGCGAACAGAACATACTTGCATTCATCCGCCCCGACGGGAAAAGCCAGGTAAGCGTGCGCTATGAAGGTGACACGCCGGTTGGCATCGAGACGGTTGTTATTGCTACTGCACACGATGAATCTATTTCTGAATCAGAAGTTAAAAAAGCAGTATATGAAAATGTTGTTCTTCCGGTGCTTAAAAAACACGGATTTTCTATCACACCAAAACAGCTAATAGTGAATGGAACGGGGCTATGGCACATCCCCGGACCACAAAGTGACGCGGGTCTTACGGGTAGAAAAATCGTCGTCGACACCTACGGAGGCTACGCGCGCGTTGGCGGAGGAGCTTTCAGTGGCAAAGACCCGAGTAAAGTAGATCGTAGTGGAGCGTATGCGGCACGGTACATTGCAAAGAATATTGTTGCAGCTGGACTAGCCAAAAAGTGTGAGGTCGGGCTAGCGTATGTTATTGGAAAACCGGATCCACTCATGAAGACAATTGACGTCTTTGGAACAGGAACGAAGTCTCAAAAAGAGATTGAATCTTTCGCGAATAGGTTAATTGATACTAGCGTAAAAGGCATTGTCGAAACCTTAGATCTCAGGAGACCAATATATCAGCAGACGAGCGCTTATGGGCATTTCGGAAAACCTGATCTACCATGGGAAAAAATAGTAAAAAAAGACTTTTCATAGACTATTATGCTTACCCTAATTCTTTGCTATAATACGACTATTAAAGGGGTAACATATGAAACGTAAAAGTCTACTAGTAGCTGCAATAAGCGGTATTTTGTCATTATTTTTGCTAGGCGGCGTCGCCCGTGCACAGGCAGTGCGCTCAGCCGAGAGTGTCACTGTTCCAAAAAATCAGGTCATTAATTCAATGTTGTTTAGCACTGGCACAGATATTAAGATTGAAGGCACAATCAATGGAGATGTTTTCTGTTTTGGACAAAACATTACTATCTCGGGAATAGTACTTGGAGATATATATTGTGCAGGACAAAACATTACATTCAGCGGAAACGCTAGCGGTAGTGTTCGCTTAGCATCTCAAAATATTACCTTTTCAGGAAAAACACTTGGAAGTGTTAGCCTTGCGGCTCAAACTGTGAAAGTTGAAAATGGCACAGACATAGGACGTGATCTGCTTATTGCTGCAGACAATACGACTGTAAATGGAAAAATTGCACGTGATGCATCTATTGGCGCAAAGAATGCAACAGTACTTGGCACTATAGGTCGAGATTTGGGTGGACGATATCAATTCCTGACACTTGCACCTTCTGCTAATGTTAAAGGTAATATTGATTACACGAGTAAAAACGATCTCTTGAAAGCATCTAGCACAAAAGTGGGTGGAGAGATTACTCGTCGCAATGTAACATCAGGTGGTCAGACACAACTTCCTAGCATATATGTTTTTGCTGCATATATGTTTATATCCTTACTTATTGTTTCACTAACACTGGTACTACTTGTTCCAAAGATGTTTGCAAAAACGACTAAAGTAATTTCTGAACAAACTGGCAAAACAATTTGGAGAGGCCTATTCATGCTCTTCATAGCTCCAATTGTGCTTATATTTGTTACGGCTACACTTGTCGGAATTCCACTTGCAGGTTTAGGTCTTGCTGCCTGGGTGCTCATTCTTTCACTCAGCGGCCCAATCTTCGCTTATTCAGTAGGTCACAAAGTCACAAAAGGGAAAAGCTCACCATTTATGACCATGCTTGCTGGGTCTGTGATTGTACTTGCGCTGTATCTTGTTCCATTCATCAATGCAATCCTTGGACTCATTGTGGGCGTAGTAGGTTCTGGTGCTGCAGTTGGAGCACTTCGTGACCATAAACTCGTATCTAAGAAGTCTTAGGTATTTGATATGACAATAAGGGGAAAGCGGGCACAGCAACCAATTATCATCGGTCTTGTTGTATCCGCAAGTATCCTTGCTATTAGTACGTTACTTGCATCGACCCAGAATTTGTCCATACTTGAGCAAAATATATTTACGACTATATTCGAATCGACCAACCAGCTGTATAGCTTAGCGTTGGTTATTACACTACTTGGAAGTGGCTGGATGGTTCTTGGTCTCCTCATATCATTAGTAATTATGAAAAAGAATGATCTTGCATTGCAGGTCTTCCTCTTAAGTTCTGCGACATATGTCATTACGCAGTTCATGAAAGATACAATCGCTCGCCCAAGACCCCTTGAGCTTGTTTCAAGCCTAGCCTCAAGGCAATATAGTGCCTCTGGTTTTGGGTTTCCATCTGGGCATTCAGCACTCAGCATGGTCTGTGCACTCATTATCTTGCCGTATGTATCGAGACCCTGGAAGCTCGGCATTATTCTGGGAGTGATATGTGTTGGATTGTCTAGGATATATCTAGGCGTGCATGCACCACTCGATGTTATTGGGGGATGGAGTTTGGCTATTGTCGTATGGTCACTTTTCATGCTCTTTTTTTCTAAAAATAGCCTTGCAAAAAAATCGCGTAAACCATAAGCTTAATATGGAAGTGTGAGGCTTCCCCTGAACCTCTGGCAGTGCCAGGGGTTCCTTGTTTTTATGGAGATATCAGTGACAAAGTCCGCTCCTATCACGTATGATAGAAGGGTTAATCAAAGGATTTTGTTTTTATGGCTACATTAGCACAAGTTATTTTATTCGCATTTTTAGGGGGCGTAATCTCTCTTGTAGGAGGACTGCTACTCCTTAGTAACAAAAAGTTAGCAAAAGCATTAGAGGCGTACGGTATGCCGTTCGCTGCCGGAGCACTGCTAGCTGCAGTATTTCTAGATTTACTCACAGATGGTATTGAAGAGGCACCGGCTGGCACTGTACTCACAGCTACCATGGTTGGTATTTTTATCTTTTTCTTTGCTGAGAGGTTCTTACGTTGGTTTCATCATCACCATCAGCACGGTTCACCAGATCCATCAGTGTCATTAATTGTTGCTGGAGATACGATCCACAACGCGCTAGATGGCATTGCTATTGCAGCGGCTTTCTTAGTAAGTGTCCCGACTGGAATAGTCACTACAATAGCAGTCGCTGCTCACGAGATTCCTCAAGAAATTGGTGATTTTGGATTGCTTCTATCAAAGGGGGTAAGGCGATCTAAAGTTCTACTTATTAACGTCGTAAGTGCACTTGCAACCGTTGTGACAGCGATTATTACCTTCCAGCTAGGAAGTAACACCGAGTTGCCTTTAGGAGTTCTATTAGGTATAAGCGCCGGGTTCTTGCTCTATATAGCTTTGAGCGACATCATTCCAACGATTCATGAGAAATCAACAAATAAACGATTGTTTGAACTACAGCCGTTTCTTATGATTCTTGGTGCATGTCTTGTAGCCCTTTCAATTCAAATAGCTCATCATATTGCTGAATAAGAATAAGCAGCGTTTATCTATAAACCCCGATAAGCTATACTGTA
>CAJAXB010000003.1 GCA_903946795.1 uncultured Candidatus Saccharibacteria bacterium
CTGGTCATAACTTCGCCAATAATAATGAGTGGGAGCGTGGCAGTAGCAGACATACGTCGCGCCTTTTAACACTGTAAGGTCTTTGGCCTCGCCATTGCCGCTGCTGCTAATAATAAGATCATAATCAGATAGATCGAGGCTCCTAAACCAAAATACCCGTAGGACTGGCAACATTCTTCTTAGCTTGCTAAACGGCCAATTATTTAAATAGCCTGTTACGACTTTATTGTTAAGCCGTTGCCTCCATTCATCCGTGCAATATGAGGTATAGATTGGTGCATCTGGATATAACTCATGGAGCTGCTGGATGACGCGTTCAGCGCCTCCACCGTACAACCAGTCATGAACGATAGCTACCTTCATGACTCAAATAGGCCTTGAATGACTGTACGAACTGTTTTAATCAAAATAACAATGTCCATCCAAAAACTCCAGTTTTGTACATAGTATGTGTCAAGCTTGCGTCGTTCCTCGAAACTTATAGTTCTTCTGCCAGATATTTGAGCAAGACCAGTGAGACCTGATTTAACACTTAGTATGGTGTGCTTCTTTTCATAGGCGTGTAATTCTTCAGGAATAAGTGCTCGTGGCCCTACCAGGCTAATATCACCTTTAAATACGTTGATAAGTTGTGGTAGTTCATCAAGACTTGAGCGCCTCAGAAATCTTCCGAGTGCCGTAACCCTGAAGTCATTATCCATTTGATCACCGTTATCACGATATTGCTTGAGCAGTTCTGGCTTGCCAATCATAGCGAATACTTCACTATCTGTTTTACCATCGTATTTTGCATAGTGGGATCGAAATTTATATACACTGAATACAACATTATGACGAGTGAGTCTCTTCTGAGCCCTTCCTCTCATAAAGACTGGACCTGCGGGATCGCTTACCTTAACAGCTATGGCAATTAGTATTAGCAGTGGACTGGTAAGTATAAGTAATACGAAAGATACAACTAGATCAAACAGTCTCTTAATAATACGACCCCAACCCACTAGTGCTGTCTGATGTACTGAAATCATAGGAATACGTCCCGCATAAAGCTCTACTTCAATATTCCCATAAAACAGGTCTGTATTGCCGGGTACAAAACGATATGCAATATGATGAGTCTGAGCATATTGAAGGACGGTATCATTTTTTAGACTATCTTTATACAATTCGGTTTGAATTATGCTCTGAATAGGTCGTTTTATTGACGCAAGTGCGGCATCAAAATTTTCAAAAGCTTTAAAACTACCATGTTTTGAGCCCACAATGCCGATTACCCGCTGGCCTGTTTTCGGAGTATTTTCAATGGCTTGGGCAATCTCAGTAGAACGGTCAGTATTACCAACAATGAGAGTATTACTTACCCCAACACCGTACGCATAGAGAATCGTACGCATAAAACGCGCGATGGTACGAAACAGAACAAGGAAACTGAATCCCAGTAAGAATCCGTAAATTGGAACGAGCCGAGCAGGAAATAACTTTCCTTTAATTGCAAAGTCGTATCCAATGACAATTAAAATCCCAACAATTGAACCAACTAAAAGTCTGCCAAATTCAATAAAACGCTTTTCATAGACGCGGTGACTGTAGAGACCTACGTATGCGTTGCCAATAAGCCATAACGGGAGAACTGTAAGAAATGCTATAAGGTATTCTCTCGCAGTAATTGGGGAAATAAGCCCACGAGTATCCACCTTAACACGTAATATATAGGCCAATGTGAAAGCAGCAACCAAGGCCAACGCGTCGCCAATAACAAGCAGTACAGCATAGGCGAATGACGCATTATTTTTCATGCTTATATAGTACCGTTTACAGATACAGAAGTACAGTTAATTACACGACTATTAATTTACCAAGTTGGGCCGTTTGGAATCTTAAAGTCAGATCCTAATACGATGATAAAGTCGGCAGTTGGCGGCGCCGTGCCGGAAGACGCTGTTGCTGTATTAGGTGTATTCGGTAGTACAGTGTTCGGAAGATCAGCTGTAATTGGCGTACTAAACCTGACAGAAAGGAAGCGTTCCGTGAAAGGCTTTGATTCCTGAGTCTTCTTGACAACGAGAGTTTGTTGTTGTGGTTCTTTGCTTGATTCCTTAATAACAACCTTATAGCCGTATCCTGAAAGAATATCACCAACACTTGTAGCAAGTCCAGATCGTCCAGATCCGTTATAGATAGCTACGGTTGGTGCTTCTTTTTTGAGGAAGGGGTCAATCATATTTGTACGGGCATATGCACGTATTTTGGTGTAGTCAAAAAGACCTGCAACTGGGCGTACTATAGATTGACCGCCAATGTTGCCAGTTGTTATAAGTGGCGCATCTGGTTTTGCAAGATCAAGTGATTTAATATTGCTGTCAGAAAGATTCTTGGTCTTATTGAAAAGTGTTCTTGCCTCATCAATTGTTAGATCAGTTCGAATGTTTTTCTGAACTGCGTTAGCAAGGTTATTGAGCTTGACGGGGTTGGCAACTATTCCAGTAGACATTGCTTTTTGTCGAATAGCCACGAGTAATTTACGCTGGTTTTCGTTACGATCGAAGTCGCCCCGAGCAGAACCTTGCCGTGTACGGGCGTATTGAAGTGCTCTGTCGCCATTCATCGTCTGAGGTCCAGCCTGGAATGTCCAGCCTGTGAAGCGGTCAATAATCGGAGTCGTGACATTCACATTAACTCCTCCGAGCGCATTCACTACATCACGAAATGCTTTATAGTCACTGAGTACATATTTATGAATTGGAACACCTGCAACGTTTCGTACTGTAGATATTGCTGTAGATATTCCGACATTTTCAGCTTCTTCCTTACTTTTGCCCTGGTAACTAGCCTGCTGTTTAGCGGAACTATATGCTGCGTTAATTTTCATAGTATCGCCATTGACGTTTACCCAGGTATCGCGTGGAATACTGAGAAGTGATGCTGTCTGATCCTGGATATTGATGCTCGCAATAACAATCGTATCCGTAAGATCGGGCGCCTCGTTCTCAGTGCCACCACGGCCAAGCAGTAGCACATTAAAGTTACCATCTCCTTCAGTTTTAAAGTTCTTCGGATCTGGTTTGTCAGAAAGCGCCGCTGAAGTGCCATTGCCAACATTACGACCAAAAACTGAATTAAAGAACGAATAAATACGCGCACCCAAGAAACCACCAAGCCCAATAAGGATGAGAAGTATAATAACAAAAGCCTTAAATTTTTTGCTCCTATTTTTCCAGAAATGACGTCGTTTTCGATTATCTTTCTTGTTTTTCTTGCGTTTCTTGTCATTACCTTTTCGATTAGGAATAAAATCAGCATTAACATCTTGCATAGATAATCCTGTGAAATCTCCTATTTCAGTTACAGGCTTATCCGTCTCGGTTGGCTTTAGATCAGGCTCTGAAAGGTGAGGCCGTCTTCTATTAACCTGTGTTGGGATCGGTTTGCGTGGGCCCGGGACACGAGTAGTAGATGACTGATAATATTTTGGGGTAGAAACGGGTGATTTACGGGGTACAACCATCCCATCGATGGAATCAGGAACACGCCTTTTTTTTGGTCTGTTTATTTCTGGCATATGTATTCTAGTATACCATAAATTGGACGTGTAAACAGATGTGAGGGTACATTTCCTGGAGACACCATATGTAGCGTCTGCTGGGCAAATTAACAAATAGATATGCCCCTTTGAGTGTCTGGGGTATACTTTATGTAGTAATTAATGCTTATGGCTTCAAAAAAAACTTTTCTACAAAGACAACGACCAGAAATAGTTCGCTTTATTCAGTATATGATCAGCGGTGGTGCATATTTCTGGTCGGGCTACTTTGTTTTCTTTATTGCAGACCAGCTACTTGGTTTGAATTTATGGTGGGCTAAGCTTGCAGCAAACCTCACAGGTTGGACAGTAAACTATTTATTACAGCGATACTGGGTGTTTAATAGTGCAAAACTGAAGGGTAAACAAACTCAAGTCACTGGCCGTTATGTGGCAATCACCGCACTCAACTTTGTTCTAGATTATCTCATTGTTCGTGGACTGAAATCACTTGGATTAACACCATACATCGGTCAATTTGTCTCTGCAGGATTCTTCACAATTTGGAATTATCTCTGGTACAAACTGTGGGTATTTAAAGGAACGTCTAGAAAAGGCTAGAAAGTGGAACAAGAAGCTAGGCGACCCACAAAAAAACAAAAGCAGATCCTTACGTTCATTGAGCATTTTATTGCAGAGCATGGATATAGTCCAAGCTATAGAGAAATAATGTCGGGCCTTAACTATACGTCTGTTGCGACAGTGTCACTACATGTTAATAGTCTGATTAAGCGCGGACATCTGCAAAAAAAAGATCACTCCGCAAGATCTTTAGAAGTAGTTGAAAAGACAATCGATAAAACAGTCACTTCTGACAGAGTAAGTGCTGCACAAGAAAAATGGCTTGTTAAAAAAATCGATGGAATGTTTAAAATCGTAGAAAATAGTGCACATCCAACTGAAGACTCAATGGACAGTCTTTATGTTATGGTAGGCGCGCTTCGAGTGCTCGGTCTTGAAGGAGCAGCGCAATCATTTATTCCTCGTCTGAGTGACTTACGCCGTAAGCAAGCAGCCGGAAAGTAGGCTATAGTAGTACTATGATATTTCAAGCAATTCTTCTTGGCATAATTGAGGGTCTTACTGAATTTCTACCCATATCAAGCACAGGCCATCTTATAGTTGCTGAAAAAATGATTGGTTATAAAGACACTGCTGAATTATTTACCGTCGTTATCCAAGTTGGAGCAATCTTTGCCGTGTTATGGCACTACCGTGAGCAGCTGATCAAGATTACACTTGGTCTTTTTAAGCGCGACGAAAGCAGTTTACGATTTTGGATGAACTGGATAATCGCAACAATCCCCGTAGGTATACTTGGCGTTTTGCTTTCAAATCGGCTTTCTGACCTTGCTAGCCTCCCAGTGATTGCTTCGGCGCTACTAATTGGAGGTGTCCTTATTCTACTTATTGAAAAATATCATAAACCGCCAGTCAATAATGGAGAGCCTAAACTTGAAAAGCTGACACCTACACAGTCGTTTAAAGTTGGATGTTACCAGACGTTGTCACTTATTCCAGGTATGTCACGTTCCGGGGCAACAATCATGGGCGGCGTGATGTCAGGACTTGATCGCGTGACAGCAACGGCGTTCTCGTTCTACATGAGCATCCCTGTATTATTGCTGGCAGGATCTTACAAAATGATCAAAGAAGGCGATAAGATTTCCACTGTCACTGGTGGTTCATCTGCAATTATTGCTGGCACAATTACAACATTTATTGTCTCACTTATGGCAATTAATTGGTTGTTAAAATATGTATCAAATCATAGCTTTAAGATTTTTGCATATTACCGAATTGTCTTTGGTTTACTAATTTTTCTTGCGATTGCGATTGCCTAAAATATAGCCGCTTGCAGCGCCGAGTACAACGCCGAGTGTCATTGCCCCGACAAGCCGTTTGATGTCTGCTTCTTCTTTTTCATTTGCCGGCTGTAATTTTTCAGGTAAATGAGCCTCTTTACGCCACGCATCAAGATCTGCTTGCTTACGGGCGTATAAGGTGCGAATACCGGTCAGTGCAGTATGTTTTTCAGCAATCGAATCGAGAAGTTCATGACATGCTTCGTCACTTTCGCAAACTGTGAGCTCAGTCATTGAGCAGATTGGACCATCATGGTGATCAAGTGCAACTCCAACACCAAGAATTGAAGTGTTAGATTGCTGCATTAATTTATACGTACCCTTATTGACTGGCTTAATGACCTTACGTTTTTTTCCAAATCGATCAAGTATTGATTCGTCCTTACTGCCACTTGGAGCAAAGGCAAGTATCTGTGAACCCACCTCCATTTTTCTGTGTAGTGCATTGAGCATTTTTTCAGTACAGATTTTATCAAGTTCGGGTGGTATGTGTGCTTTTTTTGTATTTTCGGTTCTGGGAAAGCTTAAATATGTTTCGCCTACGAGTTGCAATATGCTGAGTGCTGGAGCAACCTTTTTTGAGTTGTTCTCATCTGCAATACCAAGTTGGCTAATCATGCGATGAACAATAAGGTTATAGTGATCTGCGGACATAGGCTTTTGGTCTTGATCTGTAGCGTGTTTTGAGAGAGCCAAGCGGAGTGAAGCTAAAATAATGGCAATATCATAAATTTCACCATGGTTGGTGACCACAACAATATTTTCTTTTGCATCGAGCTTATTCTGTACGGACTGCATTAGGGGCTTATTTTCATAGAAGGATTCGGTGATTTTTGAGAATCCTTTTAGGAATATTTCACCAGACGCCTCGATAAATGGTTCTAGATCCGGCATCATGTTTGCTTCTATACGAAAGTCATCTAATAGTTGTCCAGGGTAGCCTTCATTTGGATCAAGGTAGACGTACCGTGGATTCCAATCAAGCGGTGTAAATCGGTTGCGTTTCCCTGTATGATTTTGTGCTTGCTTTGAGAGTTCATCGTACACAATATGTGATACGAGTTCAGAATGTAGATCACGATGCGTTACTTCGATTGGTCGTAATATTTCTTTAGACATGCTGCAAATTCTACAGCGAAATATACTTTTAAACAAAAGCTTTGTAGTACATACTAGTATTACTTAATAATGTAGAGCTGGAAGTCAGGTGAAAATCCTGCACTGTGCCGCAACGGTAAGCCCAGAAAATGGGATAAGTCCGATCTAGCGTTAAGTCTCCCGAGCAGGAGCAAGCCTCGTATGTGGCCCTCTTCTGCTCCGAGCAAGTAAGAGGGTTACATGGCCGTAGCAGCCGAACAATTAGTAGAAATAGGGTATGAAGCACAATACGAGCCGTATATTCCAATGGTTCTCGAAACCGCTGAACTATATAGCGATGAACTTATTCAGAAAAGAGCAGCTCATTTTATTGGCTCTATTGCACTAGAAGAAGCTGTTGAAATCCAAGCAGCAGATGCTCCCCACATGAGCCTTATGGATGCTCTGCATGAAGCACAACGTGGAGATGAGCAGGCACGTAATATGGTGCGCATCAATGCAGCCACAGATGTTATGGAGCGAACGTTTAAGTCGGGTCATATTACAGAAGTGACGATTGAGCAAGACGAAAACGGAACTCTTTTTCAATATGGACAGCCTATGCAGGAAGTGTATGCGAACAGTTTTCGTTATATGGACCCAAGTCCTTGTATGCGCAAAAGAATGGAGGCCGAAGCGATCAACGGTCACCGTATTCAGACATATGCGAGCAGCGGTGTGCTTGATGACTATGCTTTTGTTGTCTTTTCACTTGTTCCCGATGATATGACAATTGATGCAGCAAAAAAAGAAGGTTTCTTTACTGAGACAATGTCCGGGGTTATTCAGGTAACAACAAAAAAAGGTGACGAGATTACGGTAGAGTCTGCGTTTGTTGCCGGAAAACACGATGACATAACAGAAAGACATGATATTACGAGTGTTACGTCTATGCTATCTGAACTTGGTTTAGACTTCGAGGATAAGTCTACTACTGAGATTCTGTCGCAACCATTACTCATTCACAAGAGTCTCATACCGAGTGGGGTCAGCAGTATTGTTGAACGTTACGATAATCAGACGAGTTCTTTTTTTGGGTTACATAAGCCTCAACAAGACTATGAAGCCTATCGTGAAATCTGTCGTTCTAGAGAACAGTCAATGCAGGAGGTTAGCGATAGGGTAACAAAGCGACTTATTGATGCGGCCCATACTATAACATCTCCGACGCTTGCCAGTGCACTACTTAATAAAATATCAGAAGAAGAAACTCTGCACAGAGCCCTCACTGATATATCAATAGATCCTAAGGTGTATGGCCAGAAAGCAGCCGAACATATTGTGGAAGCCCGTGCATTTCTTGCTGAAGGGAAAATTACCGAAAGTCTTGTGTCTATGGAGTCGGCAAAAGAAACTGCCACTTCTTCCTCCTGTGCGGGTAATTTACGACAGTATACTCAAGAATCAAAGAATACCGATAATTCATCAAGTCAAACCTGTAAGGAAGTTAAAGATGGAGAGCATGTAAAGTGTCCGGGATGCATGAAAGTAGTACGCGCGATCGTACCTAACAAAGAAGAGATATTTTGTAGTAACAGGCGCTGTAAACTTGCTCACCCGAGCTTAAAATAACGCTATACTAATGCATATGAACAAAAAGGAATATGATCCATTGGAGGAAATGATCACTGAAAAGTCACCAGAACTTTTTTGTGATAATTGTGGCCATTACCCAATAGTACCCATGCATGGACATTTTGTATGCCCAAGTTGCTATATGCCAACGAAATGCTGTGAAGGCGCTCCAGCGGATCTAGCATAATATGAGAATTGGTATCTATAGTGGAACATTCGACCCCGTACATAAAGGACATGTTGCGTTTGCTCTAGAAGCATTAAAAATTGCTGAACTCGATATAGTATATTTTGCTCCAGAAATAAAGCCACGTCGCAAAGAAGATTGCACGCATATTGCTCATAGAGTAGCAATGCTTGAACTAGCCCTGCGATTACATCCTAAACTCAGTGTTCTGGAACTACCTGACGCACATTTTGAGCCAAGAAAAACGTATACACGCTTACGAGCACTATTTCCTCAAGACGAGATCGCGCTACTTATTGGTGAAGATTTACTCGAGTATATGCATACATGGCCACATGTAAATCAGTTGATTCCAAATATAGAACTTATTGTTGGCTTTCGAAAAAATCATACTCGCTTTTCATCGCAAAAAATAATTGCCGAACTCCCAGCACAACCTAAGGCATCGTACTTTGTGGAGACACGGTATGGATCAGTCTCGTCTTTAGGCATTAGACAAGCACTGATTCATAATAAAAAAACAGATGATATTCTCGTAAGTGTTGCGCAGTATGCTCACAAAGAATGGCTGTATCACGATCTTTCAAAAACTAAGAAGTAGCCTGATCTTCGTTGATCTCTTCGATATGAGAGTGTAGTTTTTCAAGATGCTTCTCGCGGAAGTTTTTAAACTCGGCTTTGTTTAAGCCATTACGACGAATAAAGCTATTAATTTTTTCGCTACCAATATAGTGTGGCATCATGACATATGCTGCACCTTCGTCATATAGCTCGGTTGCATACTCAGCTCGTTCTGCCGTACAAATGAAAACAGCATTTGGGTTATGTGTCGTGAGCCAATGTGCCAAGAACATGTTAGTTTCGTTATCGCCAATAGTAGACACAATCAGTCTCGATTCATTTAAGTTAATCTCATCTAAAAGTTCTGGATCGGTTGCATCTCCATACACGACATGTAGCTGCTTGCGCTCAAGAATCTCAATATTTTCTGGGTCATAGTCAACGACCACAAATTTTTTATCCATCTTGCTAAAAGTCCGTATAAATTCATGGCCTCCTTTACGAAAACCGATGAGCACGAGCGGATATTTTTGATCTGCATCTCGTTGGCCAAAACGGGTAACTTTTCTTTCGAACATTCGTAGACGATGCTCAAGTCGAGAAAACAAACTATTGTCGTATTGGATAAGATAGGTTGACACTGCAAAGGTGATAAGAGCCGTAAGAGACAGCGTTGCTGATGCTCGATCGCTTATAAGTCCTGATGTATATGCAGCCGCCAAGAATACAAGTGAGAATTCACTTACTTGGCTCATTGTCACCGCAGTCTTAAAGCTTGCTCGTTTTGTGTAGCCTAATGAGCCAAGACTAATAAGTACGGTCAAAGGTTTAATGATAATTACGATAAGACTTAGTAGTATGGCGGGCACAATGACCTGTGTTAGTTTATCCGGCGAAAGATTCTGCCCTAATGTTATAAAGAAGATAACAAGAAATAGGTCACGAAGTGGTTTCAGGCGTGATGCCATTTCGGAACTATACCCAAGTCCTGCAAGGCTAACGCCACCAAGCAAAGCACCTATTTCAATTGAGAACCCTGCCTTCGCAAACAGTAATGCAAAACCGAGTCCCCAGCCAAGAGAAAATAAGAGTAGTAACTCTTTATTTCGTTCAAGTGTGTTAGATATTTTTGGTATAACATATTTCACAAGTCCGAATAAGAGCAACGAAAGCATTAGTCCACGTAACCCAAGAAATCCAACACTGGCTATCGATCCATTATTATTTGTCTTGGCAGCCAGAGCAATTTTGGCAAAAGTTGCAATAATGTCTTGCAGTAAAAGGATTCCAATTGCAATTTGAGCGTAAAGCCGACCAGTTTCTTTTTTGTCATTCAACAATTTAACAATAATAATGGTACTGCTCATTGCTAGACCGAGCCCTATAATTGCAGATTCAAGCCTTCCAAAACCTAAAGCACCTGCACTTGCATAACCGATAGCAGTGATGACTCCCACTTGAGCAGCCGTCGTTATAAAAACTGCTTTTCCAACCCTAGAAAACGCTCTAACACTTAAATCGAGTCCAATAATAAAGAGTAGCAGAGCGACACCCATCTCGCTCAATCCAGCAAATGTTTCTTGAGACTGAATAATTTTTAGAAAAGATGGCCCTGCAATTATTCCGGTAATGATATGACCGATAATAAGCGGTTGCCGTAGCAATCGCATGATAAGCGAAATAGAAGCGCCGAGCGCAATAATGATAGATATTTCTGTAAAAAAGGAGCTATGCATTACCTAGCGTTCGTTCTATTTACTTTTTTTTGCTGAGCTGCCAAGCAACACGCCACTGACAACAAGCAGAGCTGAACCAAATCCAATGAGAACTAGTTTCAAAGCTTCATATTTCTGCATTACAGCAATTCCAATAATAATGATTCCTGCAATAAGAATCGCTAGTCCAGCTATCGTAGAGCCTTCGCTATTATCTAGTTTTTTCTTTTTTGTTGCTTTTGCCTTTGTTTTAGCCATGAAACGATCCTTATCTTATTGTTTTTATGCTTATGTATAGTGTAACACGACAGGATGCAAAAAATAGCTTGACACAGTGATTATGCTTATGTACAATCACGATATTCTTTGTGCACCTATATTGAGGTGACGAAAGAAAAACAAAAATATATTAAAAAATAAATAACAGTAGTTTTGAGACGATTATTGTTATGTGTAGTGAGGTAGAAAGATGGGCATAAAAATAAAAACTATAAGTAGGGAGTTTACTGTGGAAGTAAAAGTAAAGCGCCCAAGTTGGCAACAATTCCTCCAGTACTAATACAGTACAAATAAATATACGTAAGTTGTTACGAAATAGAGTGTAGCGATCCTGTCATTAGGATCGCGTTTTTGTTAGATTGAAGATTATGTTGCATATGGTTGCGTGTAGAAATATCTTAGGGTATGATTTAGCCTGAAATGCCAGTAAATGTTATTTTAGGACTTCAGCGCGGCGATGAAGGTAAGGGCCGTTTTGTCGACATGCTTTCTCATGAGCATGATATTGTTGCACGTTTTAACGGTGGAAATAATGCTGGACATACAGTTGTTTTACCTGACGAACGTGAACTTGCACTCCACCTCGTGCCATCTGGTATTGCCCACGATCATGCAATGAATGTCATCGGTAATGGCACCCTTGTAAATCCCGTGAAGCTACTTGATGAAATTGAGCATATAAGTTCTAAAGATATTGAAGTGTCTGAACGTAATCTTAAGGTAAGCTCATATGCACATTTGATCTTACCGCACCATATTTCAGAAGATGAAATAAGGGAAGCTGGCGAGCGTCAGCAAGGAAGTACTAAATCAGGCATAGCCCAGGTATCTTCTGATAAATCACTGCGCACTGGCGCACGAGCTGAAATAATCAACCACGATCCAGATGGGCTGCTTGCATTGATTTATGCCGGCTTACGATCGCAGCGTGAAATACGTGCTTCGCTTGGACTCCCTGAAATTAATGAGTGCGAAGTTGCAGAAGAGTATGTTGCTGCAGCAATGAAAATCGGTAGCTACATTACCGATACAGTGCTATTCATGAACCAAG
>CAJAXB010000004.1 GCA_903946795.1 uncultured Candidatus Saccharibacteria bacterium
AGGCTTGCCTGTTGTAGATTCAAGGTTTCGTATTTTTGCATACGTATTGCCAGCAACAATAAAATCACCGCTCTTAAGTGTGCCTTCGTCGACAAGACAGATAGCAACAGGACCGCGCCCTTTTTCCATATGGGCTTCAATAACAAGGCCAGTTGCTGGAACATTTACGTCAGCTTTAAGTTCTTCAACGTCTGCGACAAGCAATACCATGTCTAATAGCTGCGGAATACCTGCCTTTGTTTTTGCAGAAACTTCGACTACAACGGTATCTCCTCCCCATTCCTCAACAAGAAGATCTTGTTCAGCGAGCTGCTGTTTTAGTTGAGGTACGTTAGCACCTTCTTTGTCTATCTTATTAATAGCTACAATTATCTTTACACCTGCTTTGCGAGCAAATCGTATAGCTTCAATTGTTTGTGGCTTTACTCCGTCATCCGCAGCTACAACGATAATGACAAGATCTGTTAGTAGTGCTCCATGCTCACGCAATGCAGCAAATGCTTCATGGCCTGGAGTATCTAGAAAAGTTATCTTGCGATCTTTATGACTAATTTGATAGGCAGAGATGTGCTGAGTAATGCCACCCGCTTCACCCTTAGCGATATCGGCGCTTCGAATAGCATCAAGGAGGCTTGTTTTACCATGGTCAACATGGCCCATTACTGCAACCACAGGAGGACGAACATCACCCTTTTGATTTGCTTTACGTTTTTCACGGACTCCGAGATCAAGGACTTCTTTCTTTTTAGTGAGTTCAATGTCTAAACCTAACTCACTGACAAGAATTTGAGCGGTATCAAAATCAATTCGCTCATTTACAGTTGCGAGGACACCATTTTTCATCAGCTCACCAATGAGCTTAGAAACTGGCAGCATAATTTTTTCAGCAAGCGCGCCTACAGTAATTTGTTCTTCGACTTCGATAATTCTCTCTGCCATGACACGCTCCTATCTTATGCTACTGCTCAATACAGTTGCCCTTTATTTGTTTTCCTTGAGGCTAAGCGCAATTTTTCGTGCATCAGTATCAATATCAATCACTTTAAATTGCTTTTTCTCGTTTAGTTGGAAGATTTTTTCTGGATCAACACTTTCGTCATCGCTCATTTCTGAAACGTGGACAAGTGCTTCAACTGAAGGGCTTAACTGCACAAATGCTCCAAAAGGAGTGATGCGGGTAATTTTTCCTTCTACAGCTGAGCCTTTTTTAAATGCCTTCACTTCTTGAAGCCACGGGTCTTCAGACATCTGCTTCATACTTAGAGAAAGACGATCTTTATCGATTGCAATAATCTTAGCTTGAATTTTTTGACCATTCTTTACGTATTTACGAGGGTCTTCAACTCGTTCCCATGAAATCTCTGAAATATGGACAAGCCCTTCAATGCCATCGACATTAACGAATGCTCCAAAATCAATTACTCCGGTGACTACGCCTTCAACTTCATCACCGACCTTAAGTTCAGAGAAACGTGATTGCATGTCATCTTTTATAGCTTCTTTTTCAGAGAATATAAGTTTATTATCCTTGCGACTTACGTCAAGAACTCGTACGCGCAGTACTTGTCCTACGAGTGCATTAAGTTTTTGAAGGATTTCGTCTTTATCTGCACCTGAAACGCGTGGATAATGTCCTGCAGCAAGCTGTGATACAGGGAGAAATCCTCGAATACCTTCAAGTTCAACGAGTAATCCACCACGGTTTGCATCGTACGGGCTAATCTCAATGATTTCCTGATTCTCGAATGCGCGCTGTAGTTCATCCCAGCCGCGATCTTTTACGGCGCGTTTCATACTTAACAGTGCGTACCCCTCATCCATTTCTGGATCTACGACACTTGTAGTAACTTTCTCGCCTTCTTCAAGTTTTTGTCCGTGACCGATTTCTCGTCGCATAACGACCCCGACGCCATTTGCGCCAAGATCTAACCATACCTCGTGCTTTCGCACTGAAGTAATAGTTCCTTCGACTACGTCTCCAACTTTAAGTTGTTTAATTTCACTAGACGCCAGTAGGTCATCCATTGTGAGTGTATTGTTTTTTGACATGAAATTCATGCCTCCTTATAAACTGCGGCAACTCGTAAGTTGTTTTTCCGATCAGATTTATATGTATTATACTCTTATTCTTATCTGTAATCAAGCTGGCTTACAGATTGATTTGTTGCCATATTATTTTAGATTATTACGTTCTGCTTTATACTAACTAGTATGTATTTGGGTATAGATATTGGGGGAACAAAGACTATTGTTGCTGCTATTGCAAAAAATGGCACCATTCATGCTTCTCGTAAATTTGAAACTCCTAAAATTTATAAGCAGTTTTTAAAAGTATTAGACGAAAACGTTCAAGACCTCAATTGTGACTTCGATCTTAGTATTGTGGCGGCACCGGGAAAAGTAAATCGCGATAAAGGTTTAGTGATCGCATTTGGTAACCTTGATTGGAAAAACATTCCTCTACTCGATGACGTTGAAAGTATTGCGCATTGCCCTACTTACATAGAAAACGATACGAAGCTCGCAGGCCTTTCTGAAGCAATTTATATCAAAAATGAGTTTAAAAAAGTATTATATATTACAATAAGCACCGGAATTAATAGTGCGCTTATAGTTGATGGTGTTATAGACAAAGAACTTATCGATAGTGAAAGTGGCGATATGCTACTAGAGCATGATGGTAAACTGCAGAAATGGGAAAGTTTTGCATCGGGTAAAGCGATTGTTAAAAAATACGGTAAGCGTGCAAGTGAGATTACAAATCGCAATGATTGGAATGCAATATCCCGTAACTTTGCTCTAGGAATTATTAACCTTATCGCAGTTATTCAGCCAGAGGTTATCGTTATTGGCGGCGGAGTCGGAAGCCATTTTAAAAAATTTCAAGGCCCTCTTCATGATCACTTAAAAAGGTTTGAGCTACCATTAGTGCCAATACCGCCCATTCGAGCAGCTCAAAAACCTGAAGAAGCAGTAATATTTGGGTGTTATTATCTAGCAAAATATCAAAATGCAAAACACAATTAATACAATACTATCTGAATATTCAACTATACAATTTTTAGAAGATACGATGTATTTCTGGTCCCCCAAGAATCGCGAGATCCATTACAAGAAGTCTGCAAGTACTGAAGCTGATGTTTGGAAATTATTACATGAAATTGGTCATGCACTTTTAAACCACGAAAGGTTTAGAATCGATATTGAGCTTATACATATGGAGATTGCCGCTTGGTCTAAAGCGAAGCAAATTGCAAAAAAATACGATATTGAAATTTTAGATAATCATATACAGGATTGCCTAGATACCTATCGTGACTGGCTATATCGCCGAAGCATATGCCCGAACTGTATGAGTACCGGCCTGCAAGATACAGCCAGTGTGTATAGGTGCATAAATTGTCTTAATACTTGGCGTGTTTCTGCATCCAGGACCTGTCGAACATATCGTAAAAATCAAAGAGCTCCTGTAGCAGGAGCTCTTTGATACGTAATAGTATTTATTAATACTTAGGCAGCACTTTTAGTGCGTCGAGAAATACGTCCACCTTTTGCACCAGCAATACGTGCTAGCTCACGGTTAGCGTAAAAACCACCGGTCTTACCCTTTTTACCACCTTTAGCACCGATTTTTGCATAAAAATCAGAACCGTACTTTGTTTTGTTAGTTGTTGCAGCTGCTTTGCCGCCTGCTTTTGTTCCAGCCATAGTCTAGGCCTCCCTTTTTAAATAATGCCCCACCCAGACTCTGTCATGAAATTAAAAAGGGTCTGCAAAAATGCAGGCCCTCTATTCACTTTCAGAATTACGCTTATGATATCACTTCTTTGCGCTAATGTCAATCATTTTACTTCTTAAATGCGATTAAAAAGAAAAAGCCTCCCATTAAGGAGGCTTTAACTATAATTCGGCACCGTGCTATTTTCCCAGGGCTTGATGACCCAAGTATTGTAACCGCTGCAAGGCTTAACTTCTGTGTTCGGTATGGGAACAGGTGTCTCCCTCGCGCCATGGGCACCGACTCTCAAAAACTACGTGTGTAGTTTTCGCTTGTCGATGTCCATAAGAGTGCGAATATATAAGTTATCTAAGACAAACCGTGCTATCAATACTGATATGCACCAAAAACTAGCCAATTGTCTCTTCCAGATAAAGTGTGCAAGCACACAATATCTGGAGTCATAAAAAGTCAATGCACCTATTAGTACGCTTCGGCTCAATACGTTACCGCACTTTCACCTTGCGCCTATCAACCTGATCGTCTTTCAGGGGTGTCATAGGGAAATCTAATCTTGAGGTCAGTTTCGCGCTTAATATGCTTTCAGCGCTTATCTATTCCGCACTTAGCTACCCAACAATGCTCTTGGTAGAACAATTGGTACACCAGCGGTGCGTCCACTCCGGTCCTCTCGTACTAGGAGCAGATCCTCTCAAATTTCCTGACGTCCACAGCGGATATAAACCGAACTGTCTCACGACGTTCTGAACCCAGCTCACGTACCACTTTAATCGGCGAACAGCCGAACCCTTGGAAGGTGCTCCCCCTCCAGGATGTGATGAGCCGACATCGAGGTGCCAAACAGCGCCGTCTATGTGAACTATTGGGCGCTATAAGCCTGTTATCCCCGGCGTAACTTTTATCCGATAGCGCTGTCGATACCACACTCATGTACGAATGTACGGACAGCGGAAAACTTACTCCCACTTTCGTGCCTGATTGGCTTGTAGGCCTCACAGTCAAGCTGGCTTATGCGTATGCACTATCGATTCGATTTCCATCCGAACCTAGCCAACCTTTGAACGCCTCCGCTACTCTTTAGGAGGCAACCGCCCCAGTTAAACTACCCACCAGACACGGTCCCGGAACCAGTACATACTCACGAGTTACACTCATGAACACATAATGGTCCCGGTAAGAATAAAACTACAACAAGGGTGGTATTTCACTGATGACTCCACTCTAGCTAGCGCTAGAGCTTCAAAGTCTCCCACCTATCCTACACATGTTGCAGCTCGATCCAATGTCAAGCTGTAGTAAAGCTGCACGGGGTCTTTTCGTCCTGCTGCGGACAGACGGCATCTTTACCGTCAATGCACTTTCACCGAGCTCTTCGTTGAGACAGTACCCATATCATTACTCCATTCGTGCGGGTCAGAACTTCATTTTAGTTAGCTGTTCGTTTCCAAACAGATCAGACTATCTTTTCATCTCGCCAGAATTTTTAGGAGGTCTTCTTGTGTATTGCGTCGTGTACCAGATTCATTCATAAGATAACTCTTGCGAATAATCTGTTCAAGATAATCACTATTAAGGTGTTTCGACTGATGAATCAGCTCACACACTTCTGCAAAAATCTCAAAGTCACGCGCCTTACTGGTTTGTAATGGATATTTCTGAAAATGCGGGATAATTCGTTTCTGTATATCGCTTATCGAACGTACCTCATATCGGTACATTTGATCGTGCTTACTGAATCGAATCGCACCACATCCGAAATAGGCATGAATATCTTTCAATACCTGAAGGCTGCGTTTGTTCTGAGCTATCGAAAAACTGGGTCGAACTTCGATTCCTGTTTTAAGTTTCGCTCGTCGGTTAAAACTAACCGAAAAACACCCTTCTCCATCTGCAAATCCTGTTATATACCAAGAAAACTCCGTGAATTCCTTTTTGGGACGAGAGCCAACGTATTGTACATTTTGTTTCATATGTACCTCTCCTTTCGGATCAGTCGTTACGGCTTCCATTCGTAAGAATGATTGCCACGGGATTGTCGTAATATCTTAATAGATATCGTAGATTTCCCCGTTATTAGTTGGTTTACTCTTAACAAATTACTTTGTTAATCAGGCAATTCTTTACCTGACAAGGAATTTCGCTACCTTAGGACGGTTATAGTTACCGCCGCCGTTCACCGGGGCTTCAGTTCGCACCGTGAAGCACTCCCCTTAACCTTCCGGCACTGGGCAGGAGTCAGCCCCTATACATCCACTTTCGTGTTAGCAGAGACCTGTGTTTTTGGTAAACAGTTGCATGGGTTCTTTAGCTGCGGCCCCGCCACATTATCTACCACGATAACGGGCTTGCTGGGGTCAGCTTTCTTTTCTGATATGAAATATCGTATTCTCAAATTGCTCGTTTATACAGATTCAATTAAGAAGTTAATAACTTACTTGAACTACTGTTTGTTTCCTGAAAAGAAAACTGGCAAGCCACTTGTCATAAACAAAGTGGCGGGGCAGACCTTATCCCGAAGTTACGGTCGCTGTATTGCCGAGTTCCTTAACGAAGAATCACTCGTACGCCTTGGTCTACTCGACCTGAGCACCTGTGTCGGTTTGCGGTACGGATAACTATGTACATAAGTTTGAAAGCTTTTCTGGTCAGCACTCTCATAGGAATCGGCCCTAATGGGCCTTTCATTCGTAGTTGTTACGCTACTTAGACGGATATAACCATGAACCCGCTCCTACTAACATGCCGCGCACTTCAAACAATACAAAGCTAGTACGGGAATATTAACCCGTTGTCCATCGCCTACGCTACGCGCCTCGGCTTAGGACCGACTAACCCTGGGGCGATTATCGTTGCCCAGGAAACCTTGCTCTTTCGGCGGGCAGGATTCTCACCTGCCTTATGGTTACTCATTCCAACATTCTCACTTGATAACGCTCCACCGAACCTCGCAGTTCGACTTCAACGCAGATATCAACGCTCCTCTACCGCTCATATAAATACAAGCTCGCAGCTTCGGTAATACACTTTAGCCCCGTTACATTTTCCGCGCAAGATCTCTTGACTAGTGAGCTGTTACGCACTCTTTAAATGAATGGCTGCTTCTAAGCCAACATCCTAGTTGTCCAAGAAATCTCACCTCGTTTCCCACTGAGTGTATATTTAGGGACCTTAGCTGGCGATCTGGGCTGTTTCCCTTTTGAGCACGGAGCTTAGCCCCCGTGTTCTAACTGCCGTAGTTCCGCATGTGGTATTCGTAGTTTGTCAAGGGTGGGTAACCTTGCGGCCCCCAGTCCGAAACAGAGCTCTACCCCCACATGTTACCGTACGACGCTAGCCCTAAAGCTATTTCGAGGAGAACCAGCTATCTCCAGGTTCGATTGGCATTTCACCGCTAACCACAGGTCATCCGGGCATGTTGCAATATGCTACGGTTCGGTCCTCCACGCAGTTTTACCTGCGCTTCAACCTGCCCATGGTTAGGTCACCTGGTTTCGGGTCTAATCGCTAGTACTCGGTCGGCCTATTCAGCCTCGCTTTCACTACGCCTCCGTCAAATGACTTAGGCTTGCACTAGCAATTAACTCGTTGGATCGTTCTACAAAAAGCACGCAGTCACCGGACAAGCCGGCTCCTACTCCTTGTACGCACACAATTTCAGGTTCTATTTCACTCCCCTTCCGGGGTTCTTTTTACCTTTCCCTCACGGTACTTGTTCACTATCGATCGTAAGATATATTTAGCCTTGGAGGGTGGTCCCCCCAGATTCAATCAGAGTTTCACGTGTTCCGACCTACTCGACAACGTATGAGACAAAACCTAAGGTTTTGCGTTCACAGAACCAAAGGTTCTGCCTCATAACTTACAAATATAAGGTTTGCAACGCTTAACATACCGGGCTATCACCGTCTTTGGCGTACCTTTCCAGGTACTTCTGCTCGCATTGCAAATTTCTTACCTTATGTACGCTAATGGTAGCGCGTACCCCCACTACAGATAACTGATAAATCAGTGCTCTGTACTGGTTTTTTGTAATGTCACAACCCCCTATACACATTCGTCTACCAACTTATCCATTAGGCAATAAATTACCAGATGGAAGTCTATAAGGTTTGGGCTCTTCCGGTTTCGCTCGCCACTACTTCCGGAATCGTTGTTTACTTTCTCTTCCTCGGGGTACTAAGATGTTTCAGTTCCCCCGGTTACCGCTCTCCTGGCCTATATATTCAGCCAAGCGCAGATAGACATTACTCTACCTAGGTTTCCCCATTCGGAAATCTTCGGTTCAAAGCTTGTTAGCAGCTCCCCGAAGCTTATCGCAGCTTTCTACGTCCTTCATCGGTATCTTACGTCAAGGCATCCTTTGTGTGCGCTTGAGTAACTTTTTATGCATTGACAATTGACTAGTTATTGATAAATACCAATTACTATTGTGATACAAAACGTATCACATGCCGTTTGTCTTAAATTTACTTATTTCTTCAACTAAATTGTTAAGTTACGAACTCAAAGGGATCCACCCGAATCTGCCTTTTTCCTTGAGTTTACACTGATGACTTCATGGCCACGTGTCTAAACTCAAAGATACCAAAACAGTTTATCAGTAATAACAGAGGCGGTCAAGCCTATATTGATGCAATATTTGCTACAACTTTACACCTTAAAATGTTTAACTTTGCTTTAATGTAAGGACCTCTGGTGTTACAACAGCCGTATAGTGCAATTTATAAGGGGTCAAAATAAGAAAAAGACCCATGTTTTCATGAGTCTTTTTCTATGGTGGAGCAACGGGGACTCGAACCCCGGACCCCCTGCTTGCAAAGCAGGTGCTCTAGCCAACTGAGCTATTGCCCCATATATATTTATTGAAAAGTACTTGGTGGGCGATGAGGGACTCGAACCTCCGACCTCGTCATTATCAGTGACGCGCTCTAACCAGCTGAGCTAATCGCCCGGACATCGTTGCTCCATACACTTTGTAACGCAACCGTTATATTTTATGCGACAAAGCGTCTTGACGCAACTGTTTACCACTTCTTAGACAAAAGAGACGCCCCATGAGCGTCTCTTATTGTTAAAAACTGGATAGTGCAAATCATTAGTCAGTGTAAGGTAGTACTGAATCTTGTCCTCAGACTAGCTGAGGAGAAATAAACTACCAGTACAACAATAGTTTATCAAGACCGACCTAGCTCTCGAATGATTACTCGATTCGATGCTAGTTTTCTCCCTAGAAAGGAGGTAATCCATCCGCACCTTCCGGTACGGATACCTTGTTACGACTTAACCCCAATCATCTCCCCTACCTTAGGCCTAGACTAGCTAAGACGTCAGGTATTGGCGACTTTCATGGTTTGACGGGCGGTGTGTACAAGACCCGGGAACGTATTCACGGTAGTGTGCTGACCTACCGTTACTAGCGATTCCGACTTCATGCAGGCGAGTTTCAGCCTGCAATCCGAACTGGGACCGGCTTTGATGGGATTTGCTCCGTCTCGCGACTTGGCAGCCCTTTGTACCGGCCATTGTAGCGTGTTTGTAGCCCCAGACGTAAGGGTAATACTGACCTGACATCATCCCCTCCTTCCTCCCTGTTACCAGGGCAGTTTGACTAGAAAAATTCAACTAGCCACAAGGGTTGCGCTCGTTGATGGACTTAACCAAACATCTCACGACACGAGCTGACGACGGCCATGCAACACCTGTCACTTGGTTCCCGAAGGCACACTCTGCTTTCGCAGTGCTTCCAAGGATGTCAAGCCTGGGTAAGGTTCTTCGCTTACCATCGAATTAAACAACACGCTCCACCGCTTGTGCGGGTCCCCGTCAATTCCTTTATGTTTTAGTCTTGCGACCGTACTCCACAGGCGGGATGCTTAACGCGTTAGCTTCGCTACTACTCGGGTCGATACGAATAACAGCTAGCATCCATAGTTTACGGCGTGGACTACCAGGGTATCTAATCCTGTTTGCTCCCCACGCTTTCGTGCCTTAGTGTCAGAAACGAGCCAGTAGACTGCCTACGCCATCGGTGTTCCTCCCAATATCTACGGATTTCACTCCTACACTGGGAATTCCATCTACCTCTCTCGTTCTCTAGCTGAGCAGTTTAAGATATGTTTATCCCGTTGAGCGGGACGCTTTCACATCTTACTTACTCTGCCACCTACGCAACTCTTTACGCCCAGTAATTCCGGATAACGCTTGGGTCCTACGTATGACCGCGGCTGCTGGCACGTAGTTAGCCGACCCTTATTCATGTGTTACTGTCATAATCCTCGCACATAAAAGCAGTTTACAACCCAAAGGCCTTCATCCTGCACGCGGCGTTGCTCCATCAGGCTTTCGCCCATTGTGGAAAATTCCCTACTGCTGCCTCCCGTAGGAGTCTGGACCGTGTCTCAGTTCCAGTCTGGCTGATCATCCTCTCAGACCAGCTACCGATCGTAGTCTTGGTGAGCCATTACCTCACCAACAAACTAATCAGACGCAGGCCATTCCCAAAGCGCATAAAGCTTTAATCCGAAGACCACATGCGGTATTAGCTACCCTTTCGGGCAGTTATCCCTCACTTTGGGGTATGTTCCTACGCGTTACTCAGCCGTCCGCCGCTCGTGTACTCTACACACATTATTCGATAGCTCACTGTCTTAGCCAAGAGCAGCTTAATTACATAAGTAATATGATCAAATAACCTGTGCAGAGCCTTACCGCTCGACTTGCATGTATTAGGCACGCCGCCAGCGTTCATCCTGAGCCAGGATCAAACTCTCCAAAAAAGTGTTTAATTCTGAACTTATTCAAAAACAAACCTTTGTTTTTTAAGAAAAAACAAAGAAAAAACTGACGTTGATTTGCACTATTCAATTTTTAACGAACTCCTCACTAGACAACTAAATATAGCCCCCTAGAAAGTACTCAAGCAATAGTAACGGTCTAAAGCGGACATGTCAAGAGTAAATTACCCAAAATAGTAGTGAACATTACATCACTTAGCTGCGTCTGTTGTGGACTCGTTTTCATCACTCTCGTCTTGCTTATCTACAAGCGCTAATGAAACGACACTATCTGACTCATTTAATCTCATGATACGAACGCCCTGAGTAGCTCTTCCAAGCTCAGGGATGTCTTTCATGCCTAATCGTATAGTTTGACCCTGTTTAGATATGATGATAACTTCTTGAGAGTCATCACCTGTTAGCGTCTTAACGCCCACTAACTCGCCAGTTTTCTTATTCACAATAGCTGATCGAATACCTACACCGCCGCGTGCGTGAGCGGTAAACTGTGCAACTTTAGTGCGCTTTCCATAGCCTGATTGACTAATAACGAAAATGCTCGACCCATCCTGTACGGCGTCCATGCCAATAACTTGGTCACCCGTTCGCAGTCGTATGCCTCGAACCCCTCTTGATGCTCGACCCATAGGTCGGACGTCTTTTTCGTGGAATCGTATAGCCTGTCCGAGTGAAGTTGAGATAACAATCTCATTGTCACCGTTGGTCATAATAATCCACTTCAATTCATCGCCTTCGTCTAGGTTGATAGTAATGAGCCCAGAACTTCTCACATTCTGATATTGCTCGAAAGGAGTTTTCTTGACGACACCCCTGACGGTACACATGAACAGATGTCCTGTTTTATTGAGCTTAGATATATTTATAACGGCACTCACTTTTTCCTCTGGCTGAAGCTGCAAGAGATTAACTATCGCAACGCCTTTAGCGCTTAGATTAGTCGCAGGAACTTCATAGGTCTTAAGTCGAAATACGCGACCCTTGTTAGTAAAGAATAGTAGGAAGTCATGTGTACTTGCATTTACAACATGTTCAATAACATCCTCTTCCCGGGTTACCATACCTCGCTTGCCCTTACCTCCACGGTTCTGTCTTCGGTAATCTGCAATTTGTGAGCGTTTAATATAGTTTGCTGATGTAAGAGTTACAACTACTTGCTCGTCCGGAATCAGGTCTTCGTCTGCCATTTTACCTAATTCTTGAGGTATAACTTTTGTGCGCCGTTCGTCACCATATTGCTCTTTGAGAGCAGTAAGTTCTTTCTTAATTATTGCAAGAATTTTCTTTTCATCAGCAAGGATACCTTCGAGTTTTTCGATAAGCTTCAAGAGTTCAGCTAATTCATCTTCGATCTTCTGTCGTTCAAGTCCTGTAAGGACTCGAAGTTGCATTGCGAGAATAGCCTTCGCTTGAATCTCACTGAGCTTAAATTTTTCAATCAAGTTCTTCTGAGCTTCTTCACTGCTCTTGCTTGCACGAATAACCCGGATAACCTCGTCAATGTGGTCTAGAGCTATTTTGAGGCCCTCTAGGATGTGTGCGCGGTCTTTTGCTTTAGATAGTTCGAATTCTGTGCGACGACGCACCACAATCTGCCTGTGTTTGATGTGTTCCTGGAGAATATCGCCCAGGTTAAGAACTCGAGGTTGAATACCATCGACAAGGGCCATCATATTAAAGTGGAAGCTCTGTTGTAACGGAGTTAGCTTGTAGAGTTGGTTTAGTAGCTTCTTGGGGTATGCGTCTTTCTTTAGATCTAGAACGATGCGAACTGCTCCACGTGCAGTTTCATCGCGGAGGTCACTAATACCTGTCAGCTTTTTATCTCTGACTAGATCTGCAATTTTAAGAACCAGTGTTTCCTTGTTCAAAGCATATGGAATTTCGGTAATAATAATTTGGCTTCGGCCTTTTTTTCCTTCTGCGATCTCAGCAACACCTCTAGCAACAACACCGCCCCTACCTGTTGCATATGCAGTTCTTATGGAATCTTTACCATAAATAACTCCACCTGTTGGAAAATCCGGCCCCTTGATGAATTGTAATAGGTCATCAATGGTAGCGTCGGGGTTATCAATAAGGTGCAGCTCAGCATCGACGAGTTCTGTTAGGTTATGCGGCGGAATATTAGTTGCCATACCGACAGCAATACCAAGCTGACCGTTAAGAAGTAGGCTTGGGATTTTTGCTGGCAATACTGTTGGTTCAGTAGTCGTACCGTCATAGTTTTCCCTGAAATCAACTGTTTCTTTATCAATATCTGCGAGAAGCTCATCGGCGAGACGAGCCATTTTTGCTTCAGTATATCGCATAGCTGCCGGCGGATCTCCGTCCATACTACCAAAGTTACCCTGACCATTAACCAGCGTATACCGCATCGCCCATGGCTGAGCCATGCGAACCATTGCATCGTAGATGCTAGAGTCACCGTGCGGGTGATATTTACCCATCACGGCACCAACAACGTTTGCACTCTTTCGGTGTCGGGCACCACTGCGCAGTCCGTCTTCGTTCATGCTGTATAGAATTCGTCGGTGAACGGGTTTCATGCCGTCGCGGACATCTGGTAACGCACGGTCAATGATGACACTCATTGAATAACGGAGGTAACTATCCTCCATAACGTTTTCAACAGTTCTCCGCTCAACACTCCTAGAGTGTCCTGAATTTAGATCGTCTTCAGGTAGTACGACCCCTTGGCGCTTTTCATCCATAGATAGCTCTTTTGTTGGTTCAATATTATTTTCTGTATCCATATCTATATATCCAAGTCCTTAACAAATTTTGCGTTCGTCTGAATGAAGTTCTTGCGTGGCTCAACTTCTGATCCCATCAATTTATTAAAGATTGAGTCTGCCTTCTCGGCATCATCTACTTTAACCTGTACAAGCACGCGCTTCTCAGGATTCATTGTCGTCTCAAACAATTGATCTGCATCCATCTCACCAAGACCTTTGTAGCGCTTCTGCTCAACATAGCCAGCTTGCTTATAGCGCTCATCGTCACTATTCATTTTCAAGCCTTCTTTTTTACGCTCTTCAATCTTTTTATCTAGAAAATCTGTAAGCTCTTCCTCATCATATATAAATTCGCTAGTTTTGCGCCCAGGCTTTACGAGTTCAAATAGTGGCGGCTTAGCAAGATAGAGGTGACCCCCATCAACAACGGGCTTCATGTACCTAAAGAAGAACGTCATAAGTAGTGTGCTAATGTGACTACCGTCAACATCGGCATCAGTCATGATAATAATTCGACCGTATCGTAAGCCACTAACATCAAATGAATCCTCAATACCCACCCCGAGGGCCTTAATGAGACTGAGGATTTCATTATTAGCCAACATTTTATCAAGGCGTGCGCGCTCGACGTTGAGTACTTTACCTCTCAAAGGAAGAATTGCCTGCGTCTTGCTGTCACGGCCGCTTTTGGCTGAACCACCCGCGGAATCACCCTCTACAAGATATATTTCTGAATTTTCAGGGTCTTTGCTCGAGCAGTCTGCCAACTTACCTGGCATGCTTGCTCCTTCGAGTACACCTTTACGAAGAATATTCTCTCGGGCTGCGCGAGCAGCTTTTCGTGCGCGAGCAGCCAGTAGTGCCTTACCTACAATTTTCTTTGCAACGCCAGGATGTTCTTCGAGATAATACGCAAGATTTTCCGCGAGAACCTGCTCAACATAACCGCGAATTTCAGGGTTACCAAGCTTATTTTTGGTCTGACCTTCAAATTGAGGATCAGGCAATTTAACTAATATAACTGCAGTGAGCCCCTCTCGAGTATCTTCACCAGAAAGGTTGTCTTCTTTTTCCTTCAGCAAACCGTTCTTACGAGCATAGTCATTGATGACGCGCGTAAGTGCTGAGCGGAAACCAGTTAGATGAGTACCACCATCTGGGTTGAAGACATTATTAGCAAACGCCTTAATAATTTCAGAGTACACTTCCGTGTATTGTAGAGAGATTTCAACCTGCACATCCTTAACCATCTTATCAACATAAAAAATGTCTTCATCAACAACTTCCTTACCAACATTTAGATGCTTAACATAGCTCTGGATTCCGCCTTCAAAATAAAAACCAAAGCGTTGTCCCGTTCGCTCATCTTCAATAGTGGTACGAATTCCCTTAGTGAGGTACGCAGCATGACGTAATCGATTGAGCACTGTGTCATAGTTAATCGTGACTGTCTCAAATATGGTTTCGTCGGGGTAAAATATGATCTGTGTGCCCGTTTTTGTTGTTTTTCCGACAACTTTAAGATCAGACTTTGGAACTCCTCTTTCATACTCTTGTTCGTGGATTTTGCCATCACGAAATACACGTACTAGCAACTTGGAGGAGAGAGCGTTTACGACACTACTACCTACACCATGAAGACCGCCCGATACTTTATATCCTCCACCGCCAAACTTACCTCCAGCGTGTAAAACTGTAAGGACTGTTTCAACGGTGCTCTTGCCGGTCTTTGGGTGAACATCAGTCGGGATACCACGTCCATCATCTGTCACGGATACACCACCATCTGCCATAAGAAGTACGTCAACGCGTGTTGCATGGCCTGCAAGCGCTTCATCTATTCCATTATCAACTATTTCCCAAATAAGGTGATGGAGACCCTCTACTCCAGTTCCACCAATATACATACCTGGTCGTTTGCGTACCGGTTCGAGACCCTCAAGAACTTGAATTTGATCAGAACTATAATCGTTTTGTTTGCTCACAATAAATTAACCCTCGTTCATAAGTAAACTATTTTTTTCCACTCTTACTACTAGTATAGATGAAATCTATACTTGAGACAATATGATGTACTTGTTTACCCTGATGTATGTGTGGTTCAATAAACATAAGTAGATTAAAAGAGAGTGTAAGTATGTTTAACAAACTTTTGAGCAACCTTCCCTTCAATCCTAGTTTGATTGATCAGGTAGCTTTTTACAGTTCTAGACTTAAAAAAGAAGCTGTGGTTCGTCGAGTGGGCTTTGCATTAATTGCAATGACTATGTTGTTGCAAGTTTTTGCTGTAGTGCGTCCAACAGAAGCAAGCAATCAATGTAGTAGCAATGATGTCATCAGATGTGGATTTAAAACAAAAGAACAAGCTGTTGAGCGGTGCAACAATAACACACAAGGATTTCGTACAATAATTGAATACTATGGTATCAGCTGCGCCACTGTAGCCAACGCTAGTGTACAGACCATTGCTGCAACTGCCCAAAACGATCAGCTCTACTCAATGGGAAGAAACCCATATCAAAAGCGTGGAGAATATCCAACGACCATTCCTGGGGCTGGTACGTTTTATCTTCGACCTCTTTCAAGTTGGGGCAACACACAATATAAGATGCTTGTCATGAATACTCCTGATAATCAGCCGTTCATGGTTATGTATGACTGCGGTAATATCGTAATAAGAGGTGGCTATACTCCACCAGCTCGCCCCGAGCCTGCATCTA
>CAJAXB010000005.1 GCA_903946795.1 uncultured Candidatus Saccharibacteria bacterium
GTATACGACAATAGCGTTCCAACTATAGTTAAACAGAACGCTGAGACACCGTATCGACCTTCCAGAAAAGCAATGATTGCGTATACTGCATATGCGCTTGTCACTAGTCCGCCGGCTAGTCCATCAAGACCATCAGTAATGTTTACGGCATTAGCAGTAGATACGACTACAAGAATGAAGAGAGGAACAATAAGCCAGCCCACAGACAACGTCCCCCACAGAGGAATAAAAATACTGGTGACGTCAAGCTTTGTGTAGAAAAATAGCCCACCTGCAAGCGCAATTGATGCAATGAATAAGAACTTTAGTTTACTTGGAAGCCCTGCCACTCCTTCACCAGTTCCTCGTATATTAATAATGTCATCAATAAGCCCAACCATCCCTGCCCCGAAAAATGCAGCGAGTGGAAGCCACGTTTCTGAACGACTCAAGTTGCCGGCTACTGTAATGAGCGCTACAGTTAATACAAAAATAATGCCCGCCATGGTTGGGATATTTCTCTGGTGCTTTGCGGCGTGCAACTTAGTAAATACTTTCGCCTGTTCACCTGTTACCGTAGTGGTCCGAGGCTTTTTCCATAGCTCATATTTATATGCCAGTGTTGTATACAGAGGTGTTATAAGCATGCTCAATGCAAAACCAGCAAACGCAAGCCCAATTATTCGCACTAAGGTGCTTATCTGGATAACGATGTTTAGACTATCAGACATTTTTGTTTCCTTTTACTCCTGTTAAGTATACGGTATTCATGAACCAAGCGCTAGATATGGAACTTCTCATCGCCTTACCCGTTCTTTGGACTTACATTAAAGTTATTAATCAACATATCGGTAATTCCAACGAATATTGGTGCAGCAGCTTTTGATCCAGCATACCCCTTAATACCTGGTTCATTAACACGTACGACAATGACATATTCAGGACTATCGCCACCCAAGAATCCCATAAATGTACCGTTGAAACGATCATCATAATAACCACCAGTTGGTTTAGTAATTTGTGCTGTTCCAGTTTTACCGCCAATACTATATTTGCCATCAGGTTTCTTCATTCCATAGACTGCATAATTCTTGTTCACTACACCTTCCATAAGACCAATCATATCGTCACTCACTTGTGAGCTTACGACGTTACGTTTCAGAATATCAGGTTTCTTTTTTGTAACCTTACCTTTCGCATCGGTTACTGCATCGACAAGACGTGGCTTATAGTATGTTCCACCATTTACGACTGCGCTTAAAGCTGCGCCCATTTGTAATGGGGTTGCGCTCATTCCCTGCCCAAATGATGTGTTAGCATATTGAATATTCAAACCATATCCTTTATTCGGATCTGGAATGGTACCCTCTGATTCGTATCCCTGTTCAATGCCTGTTGCTTTACCAAATCGATAATGATTGGCCATATAGTCATACCAAGTTTCTCGCGCCTTCTGATTTATTTCTCCACCTCCCATTTGCATGAGTAGCCATGTAGCACCAGTGTTCAGTGACATTTCTAGGATGTCTGCAACACTCCGTGTCCCTGCCCCACCATCTTCCTCAATGTTTGTAACGGTGGCGTCGCCAATCTTATATTTACTTGGGTCATAGTAGGTCGTGTTTCTATTCACTACACCCTTATCAAGCGCAGCCGCTGCTGTGAGTGGTTTCATTATTGAGCCTACTTCCAGCGGCGCTGATACAGCAGAATTATTAAATACATCGCCGTTTTCTACCTTGTAATATTCACCAGGATTATACGTGGGATAATTTGCCATTGCTTTTATAGCTCCTGTGTTAGGATCCATAATAAACGCACTACCGCTCTTTGCCTTTGCTTTATCGAGACCAGCTTTTAAAATATCCTCCATTTGTTTCTGCAAAGATACATCAATCGTCAATAAGACACGGTCACCCCTTTGAGGCCTGGTAATAATATTGTCAGTATTCGCTACAAGCGGTACGCCCTGTGCGTCAGTAATCGCCCGTAATTGACCCGGCGTACCCTGTAGTTCCTTATTCAGTGCCTGCTCTAGGCCATACTTCCCTTTTCCTTCATTATCAACAAAGCCGAGTATTTGAGCAGCAAGCTCTCCTTGAGGATATGTTCGATACGTTTCTTCACGAGTTCCAATGCCTTTTATGTCGAGTGCATCAATCTTTTCTTTCTGTGCTTTATCAAGTTTCTTAGCAAGAATTGCATACCGAGTATCGAGCTTCATTTGTTTTTCATAGGCACTTGCATCTCCGCCGATCTCCTTTTGAATTTTCATAGCAGCGCTTTCAGTATTTTTAATGTACTTAGGATCAACAAATAATGTGTATTTCTTTTCATTCAATACAATTGGAGTTGTCTGATCTCCTTCATGAGCTTCAATAATCCCACGTTCTGCGGGTATGAGATACTCTTTTAATTGAGATGATAAAGCTGCTTTGCGATAGTAATCATATCGGATTACTTGTAAATAGAAGAGTCGAATACCAAAGATACCAATGATCGCTGCAAGACATAAAAACCAAATCTGCACACGGTGTGCAGGATTAATGGTCTTCTCTTCAGGAGCATTGCGGGGTCTCATATAGTATAGGTATTATACGTAATCAAATGTACTCTTTCTGATTACTTCCTTATTATGTGTTGTAAAAAAAATTAGTTTGTGAGAGTAGAAGCTGGCGCCACAGAAACGAGATTTTTAGTTGCTTCGCTGTTCTTGACGCGGTCGAGCGCTTGCAAACGAGCAGCGGCAACTTCAAGCTCACTGTGTTCTTGCTGTAATTCGCTCGCATGATTAGTGAGTGAGCTAATCTTATAGCCATATGCATTAGTTTTAGTAACTTGTGTTAGATACAAAAGACCCAATACACAAGCGAGTACAATGAGAATAATAGTGTTACTAACAGGACCGATAGCTCGTTCGGCAGTTCGGAAGGTAGTGGTATTTTGGTTGCGTCCGGCAAATTTTTGTCGGTTAGCTGCTAATGAGCTTGAATATGTCATAAATTGTTCTTCTTTTTGTATTTGTTTTTGTTTAATTGCTGGTTGTGGTCTCGCTTTATAGCGAGACCACAGTTCCAGTGCTTACAGTACTCTTACGCGTACTTTGTATGCTCGGGATGTGCTTTTGACCCTAATAGGCATGCGTATCCCCTCTCTTTTATTTTTTTATTTTTGCTGCGACTCGTAATTTTGCACTACGAGAACGCGGATTAAAAACTATTTCATTTTTGTCAGCCACTTCTGGTCGTTTCGTGATAAGACGTAATTCAGCATCAAAACGATCTCCAGAGCGTTCAGCGAAGGCTTGTTTTACGATTCGATCTTCTAAGCTGTGAAAGCTTATTACACCGATTCGACCACCGGGTTTCAGTAACGATACCCATAATGGTAATGCCTGTTCTAGCTGTCCAAGCTCATCATTAACTGCGATACGAAGACCTTGAAAGGTTCGTGTTGCAGGATGTACCTTGTGATAGCCCCTAAACTGTTTGGCGACAATGTCTGCAAGCTGCGAA
>CAJAXB010000006.1 GCA_903946795.1 uncultured Candidatus Saccharibacteria bacterium
ATTGCATCGGGCGGAATAGCATTAATAGCAGCAATAGTTTTTGCTGAAAGCGGGTTACTAATTGGCTTCTTTTTACCAGGAGATACATTACTCTTTGGAGCAGGCCTTGCAGCATCCCAAGGGAAGCTCTCACTTCCTTGGCTACTAGTTACAGTCATTATTGCGGCAATCGTTGGTGACAATGTTGGATATAGCATTGGGCGCCGAGCTGGACCACGTATTTTCAAACGAAAAGATGGCATACTCTTTAGGCAAGAATACCTCACGAAATCAGAAGCCTTCTACGAAAAACACGGCGGCAAGACCATTATTCTCGCCCGCTTTACTCCAATTGTACGTACCTTTGCTCCTGTTGTTGCAGGTGCAGGAAAAATGACTCGCAAACGTTTTATGTTCTTTAATGTTGTAGGTGCATTTCTGTGGGGTGGCATTATGCCCATTCTTGGATATAGCATAGGTGGAAAAATCCCCCACTTGGACAAATATATCGAACTTGTCATCATTGGAGTAATGGTCGTGAGTATTGCACTCGCCTTTGCGCACATTCTTAAAGATCCAAAAACCAGAGCCATGATTTTTGCATCAATTAAAAATCAGTTGAGTAAAATTGGCCTTAATAGGCACGTCAAATAGTTATTGTCGAAAGGTGATGAATTCACCGAACGTATACTTTATATGTTCAGGTGCAAGTTTTGGAACCTGTACGGGCTGCACTGAGCCAGTTGATTGTAAAAGCATTTCATGAACTAATAGGGAGGCTGCAATAAAAAAAGCTTCACGACGCGGTACGACATTTTTTAATCCCAATTTTTCTTCGTGTTCAAAGTGCATATTCCAACTAATATAGTGCATACTTTCGGATGGATTATCAGGGTCTTGCGGGTTCTTTAATCGTTCGTTGTCAATACAGTAGTTTTTTCGAAGAATATCTCGATGCGCTTCTTGACCGCCCGCTATGTAAACAGATTGAAATATAACTGATTGACGCGATAATTGGTAAGAAGCTAGTAATTCGCTAGCGCGATCTAAAGGCGTGGTAGGTTCTTGTTCCATAAAGGCATATTATAGCATTTTTTTTAGATAATTACCAGTATATGATTCCTTAACAAGTGCGATATCTTCAGGCGTACCTGTAGCTACTATCTGACCGCCACCCGAACCACCTTCAGGGCCCATGTCAATAATATAATCGGCAGACTTGATAACATCAAGATTATGCTCAATAACGACCATGCTATTACCCGTATCGACAAGTGCGCTGAGTACATGCAGAAGCTTATCAACGTCGGCAACGTGTAGCCCAGTTGTAGGCTCATCAAGAATATATAGTGTTCTGCCGGTAGGACGTCGCGATAATTCGGTTGCAAGCTTTATGCGTTGTGCTTCTCCGCCACTGAGAGTTGTTGCAGACTGCCCTAATGCGATATACCCAAGACCAACATCCACAAGTGTTTGTAGTTTGCGCGCGATACTTGGTAGATTATTAAAGAATTCAAGCGCTTGTTCGCATGTCATTTCTAGCACATCACTAATTGTCTTCCCTTTGTAGTGAATTTCCAGAGCTTCACGATTATAACGTTTACCTTTACAAACCTCACATGGCACGTAGACGTCGGGCAAAAAGTGCATTTCTATTTTAATAATGCCATCGCCTGCACAGTTTTCGCAACGACCACCACGCACGTTAAAACTAAAACGACCAGGGCCATATCCACGTAGTTTTGCTTCAGGTACGCTGGCAAATAGTTCTCGAATTGGCGTAAAAAGTCCAGTATAGGTTGCTGGATTAGAGCGTGGTGTTCGACCGATTGCTGACTGGTCTATATTGATTACCTTATCGAGATTTTCTATACCCTGAATTTCATCATGTTTACCAGGAACTGTGTTTGCACGCATGAGCCGAGCTGAGAGCTCCTTAGCGACAATATCATTAATAAGACTAGATTTACCTGAACCCGAAACGCCACTAACAACAACCAATTTACCTAACGGTATAGAAACATCAATATTTTGCAGGTTATGTTCTTGCGCACCAATGACCGTAATTTTTTTACCATTTCCTTTTCGACGTTTTTTTGGAACTGCAATTTCTTTTGCACCACGAAGGTATTGACCAGTTATGCTCTTCTCTACTTTAGCAACTGCAGCAGGGGTGCCTTCAGCAACAATATGACCACCATGAATACCAGCTCCAGGGCCAATATCAAGTAGGTGGTCTGCGGTGCGAATTGTATCTTCATCGTGCTCGACAACAATTACGCTATTACCAAGATCGCGCAGATGCTTTAGAGTTGTGATTAGTCGTTCGTTATCTCTCTGATGTAGTCCTATTGATGGTTCATCTAATACATACAGTACGCCCTGTAATCCTGAACCAATTTGAGTAGCAAGACGAATGCGTTGTGCTTCACCACCACTTAAGGTTGCTGCGCTCCGCAGAAGATTGAGATAGTTTAATCCGACGTCTTGCAGGAATTGTAGCCGCGCTTTGATTTCTTTAAAGATGAGTGCTGCAATTTGCTGTTCTTTTGCATTTAACGTAATGTCATTAAAAAATGTGATTGCTTCATCAATAGATAATTCACAGATATCCATAATTGAGTGATCTGCAATAGTTACTGCCAGCACTTCAGGTTTAAGACGTTTTCCGTTACACGCGTGGCATGGTTTTTCTTGCATAAAACGTTCAATGTCACGACGTATAAAATCACTATCTGTTTCTTTATGTCGACGTTCAAGATTATTTACTACTCCCTCGTAAGTAGTATCAAACGTGCGTCCTGATCCAAGACTCACCTTATATTTCTGCTCACCAGTTCCATACATCAAAATATGCATGTTGCGTTCGGTAAGTTCACCAGTTGGTACATGAAGACTGAAATTGTACGCGTCAGCAACAGCCTGAATTTTTTTCATATACCATGCATCGACATTGATGCGATTAAACGGACGAATAGCACCCTCTGCGATAGTTAGTCTCCCGTTAGGGATAACGAGTTCTGGGTCAACTTCAAGTCGAGATCCAAGTCCAGTACAGACTGCGCAGGCCCCATGTGGACTGTTAAAACTAAATGTTCTTGGTTCAAGTTCAGGAATCGTTACTTCAGGGTGATCAACACAGGCATACATGAGACTGTAGAGTTTTTCCTGCTTGTCATCTGCATTAGCTATTACAACTTTGCCATCTCCAATCTCAAGTGCTTGCTCCACGGATTGGCTTAGACGACCACGACTTTCGTTGTTATTTACAAGACGATCAATGACGACATCAATGGAATGTTTCAGTTTTTTATCGAGTTCCGGAAACTCATCAAGAGCATACACAACGCCATCAATTCGAACGCGTACAAATCCTAGCCTTTGATATTTTTCAGGAATATGTTCAAATGCTCCTTTTTTATCAATAACTACAGGTGAAAGTACAAGGAGTCGCGCATCTTTATATTGCGTAATGATCTGATCAACAATTGCTTGTGTTGTCTGACGTGTCACCGGCTTTGAACACACAGGGCAATGCGGAGTACCGATGCGTGCGTACAATAGACGAAGATAATCGTATATTTCAGTTACTGTTGCAACTGTACTACGTGGGTTACGACTTGTAGATTTCTGATCGATACTAATTGCGGGGCTCAGGCCGTCTATCTGATCAACATCTGGTTTTTCCATGAGGCCTAAAAATTGACGAGCATAGCTACTTAAAGATTCAACGTATCGTCGTTGTCCTTCAGCGTAGATAGTGTCAAAAGCAAGACTAGATTTACCTGAACCACTAAGCCCCGTAATCACGACGAGTTTATTACGCGGAATGCGAACATCCACGTTTTTGAGGTTGTGCTCACGTGCACCTTTTACGTCAATATAATCATTCATAAAGTCCGTATACTATACACGAAATTAAAGATTTTTTCTAGTGTAGACTTACAGTTTGCACTTCAAGACTCTGCAAAGTCAGATCACCAACCTGATGAATAATGAGTGCCGTATCAATTGCTTCAACTATTTCTCTTCGCTGTTCTTTTTCATGTATTGGTTCAGCAAATGTAGCAAGATGGATGAGTGGTGCTCCAGCTCGCTTGATTTTATTGCCTCTAAAACCTGATAGGCCTTCCTCGCCAAGAATATTGTAAATCGCTTGTCGTTCCTTTACAATTTCTGGACTTTGAACATATGCACACAATAATCGATTGCGACTTTTGCTTTTTCCAATAATAGCGATCTTACCTATTTGACTTGTAAGCTCATCTTCATATTCGTGGTTCTTAATTCGTTCACTAGCCCTAAAAAAGCTATATCCACTCATAAAGCCCTGGCTAAATTCTTTTTTAACAATATGTGGATCAAGCACATATGCAAGATGAGCATATGGAATTGTTTCCGTTCTTGGAATTGTGTTGTCTTCTTCAAGACTACGTACAACACCTGCAATCGTGAGAGAGCTTTCTTGATCTATTGGACGGAAGGCTTTGAGCATGCGAAGCCCATTTTTTTCTTTATCTGCTTGAGGGTTATAGCGTTCCCGCATACGAGTTCTTCGGGGCATATAGTATTCCTATTTTTTGTTTACATACCCACATTGATTTTGATATTCTACTCTGTCTTACTTGAAAGCACAATATGCACGTCTTTAGCATTAGCGTAATACAATATTATTGACAATAAAACAATTATATTTATAATTGGGATTAATATTTAAACGGGTGCGTGCAAATGCTAAATTTCATCGTCTTGGGTATTGTTCCTGGTACCTCAATTGAACTAACATTAAACTGGCTATTAGTCATTTTTAGTATCGTAGGATTTGGGCTTTTCCTTCGAAACGAAGTGAAAAACCGACGTATTAAGAAATCTAAAGCAACTACTGAAACGATCAATCAGTTGGCATAAGACTCTGACCATACAGTTGTAAGTCTTCTAAGACATGTTGTTGCGCCGTACTAATGTTTGGTCTACTCGCTATTTCCTGCAGTTTCATAAAATACTGCGCTAATTGGCTCTTGTCGCCACCTTCAAAAAGCTTTTTGTTCTTATATTCTTCCCATTGCGTACGCTCTTCATCAGTTAAACTTTTTGGGAAATTACGTGCCTTATACAATGGTAGTAGTTGCTGCAATCTCTTGTCTTTAAAGCGTGTCATGAATCCCGGTAGCGCGTCTGGGTCTGCCATGCGTACGTTTTGCATAACACGCTGATCGTCTGTACCTATAAATCCATCATAGAGCTTACCGTCTACGTCTGTAGACTTGGTAGTAAAATATTGGCTTTGTTGTTGTGTGCGTTTACTGTGGGCGCTGACTACTCGGTTGAGAAAATCTGTAGCCGATGACAGTTTTTTTCTGTTTTTCGCAATTGTTTTTAGATCGAGTTGAATGCGTTCTTGAGAAGACTCATCAAGCGTTGCTAATGGTGCAACCGCCGGACATTGATTAAGCGCAATTTCAAGAATTGGTAATTTTATATCATTTTCTGTTCGTTCAGCTGGAGCTTTCCATTGCCATGCTTCCAGTATCTCTTCTTCGCTTAAGTGAAGCAGTGGTTCAGGATCGATTCTTAAATCATAAACAAGTACTGACCCTTTCTGTTTAACCTCTGCGATTGTTCGTACGACACTTGTTTTATTAAATTCAGAGGAAATGCGCCCCGCAGTATAGACATAGGGTTCATTTCCCAATATGAGTGAACTGACAGCCTTTTTTTCACGAATAGACAGTAAGTAATCAAATAGTTTTGGCTGTTTCTCTCGTAATAGCGTAGCAAGTGCGATTGTTGCCAAAACATCACTCAGTGCATCATGCGCCTTCATATGATCAAGACCGTTTTGGGCAGTAAGTATTTCAAGCCTATTTGTAGCCTTGCCGCTTTCATCCACTGGCCATATGATGCCATCTGGCCTGAGTGCACGCGTCATGCGAACGACATCAAGAAGATCCCACTTAGATCTATCGTCTTTCCATTGCCAGCTATACGCGTCGTAGAAATTTCGATATCGCATAAAACGCATAAACGTATCATCAAAGCGAATACTATTGTACCCAACCATAATCGTTCCTGGAGTAGCTATCTCCTCATCGAATATTTTCATAAACTCAACTTCTGTAACACCTTCATCAAGTGTCTGCTGTGGAGTAATGCCAGTCACTAATATTGCTTCAGGGTCTGGAAGCACATCTTCACTCATTGCAATAAGAATATTATGTGGTTCACCAAGACTATTGAGATCTAGATCAACTCGTTGTCCGGCAAATTGCATAACTCTCGCCTGCTGAGGATTAATGCCACTCGTCTCAAGATCATAAAAATAAAATGAATTAGCCATTAAATCTTTCAATGTAAGATGCGATATCAAATTTACGTTGTAAGCCAGAATAATTCATATAGCGAATTGACCCAAAAATAGGCCGACCAAACCAAGCACGATCATGCAGTCCTGCAATACTCCACAAGATACCGACGTATCCATTTGGATCGCCACCATCAATGCTATAAAAGTCATTCAAGGCTATAGCAACTTTAATTGCCCATTCAGCTCCATGCAACTGAGATAGTTCTTGCGTATACAGGCTCAGGCAACTACCTTTCTTAGGAGACGAGTCTGAAAGAGCTTCCGCTGGTGACCACTCAAGTAGTTTTTTAGCCCAATACATGCGCATATAGCCGTGCATTTTTCCATGTGATTTCAACTGGTGCTGTGCAGCATTCCATGCAGGATCTTCTGTTTCTCCATTTTCTAATTGTTCTAACGTGTAGCTCTGCTCCCTTTTATCATGAGCGTGAGCACGAAGAGTTTTCTGAGCCCAATCAGCTGCTCCTTCAAGCGAGTCATAATGCACACTGTAATAACAAAAGTTATCACTAAGACTACTCCTTACATTTAGCTCTTCCAAGAACGCATCGGCATCTTTCCGTAAAGTCCGATCTTTTTGCACTGCATATGATACCTCTAGATAGGCACGTAATCGAGATAACTGACCGTAGTGTAAATACGGGCTCAAATTACTTTGCTGGTCATTTGCAGGATCATTACGTCCCTCATCGTAGCCTTTAAGTCCTCTGTTAATAAATGTGCGTAGTGCCTCGTGGGCAGCTTTTTCACCAGCAACAAAGCTAAGCTGTTGCTTGTTGCTTGGAATCTTTTGTAATTCTTTGTCAATTAAGCTGCGCATATCATCAATCGACTTAACAACTCCGGGCCAGGTTTTTGTTTGCTTCACGAGCGCTTGAGGCTCTTCAATGTAGTGTTCTAATTGCTTCTGAATTTTAGGACGTATTGTACGGGCTGCAAATTCTTGCTTCGGACTGGCCTCCCAAACAGGAACAATATTGTGCGTATCAACAATATACATAGGGCACTTTGCTATTTCAGCAATAACTACTTGCAGTCGGACTGGGCCACGCAAAGTATTCATATCAAAAAAGAGAGCATCGGGCTTTAAATGATGCAGTATGCTTTTTAATGAATCGACTGGTTTACCAACAAGCAACATAAATGGAATACCCTTTGCGGCCAAATCTTTTTCAACTTGCTTCAGTCCATCAAGCATCCAAGCGTAATGCTCGCGTGCTCTACCATTTCTGCCGTGATGCAGACAGAACACAACCCCAAGGGGTACTTGGAGTTCAAGAGCTTTTTTTTGCGCTTCTAGCAAAGCAAAGTTATCTTGGACTCTTTGATCCCTACTCATGACATAGATGACGCAGGTATTATTAGTTTCTGTTGTTGTATTTTTATTGAGTCTTACTGTGCGTGATATATTCATACACCACTAGTGTAGCAGACTAATACTGAATAGAGCCGATGCTTGGCTTTCCAATAACAATCTTTTGGTCGGGTGCAACGTCCATACGTCGCAATTGGTGCATGATACCCATTTTGTTCATAATATCGCGCAAACGTTCTACGCCATGGCTACTGTCAAAATCAGTTCGTTCTGCGAAGCGTTCTATCTTACGACCAGTGATAACAAAGTGAGTATCTACCTTTTCAATATGCCAGCTATTCATGTTTTCCGGTAAGCGAAGGACCGGTATTGCCTCTTTTTCTTCTTGCTCAGCAATAGCAATTTGTTCGGCATCAACTATCTTTTTGAGGTCATATAGCATGTTCTTGACATTGAGCCCACTATTGGCAGAAATGGCAAAAAGCTTTGTGCCTTTTGGTGCAACTTTTTTAAGCTCTTTGAGCTTAGCTTCAATCAGTTCTTCATCAAAACCATCAATCTTATTGAGAACAACAACCTGAGGCCGTTTCGTTAGATCAACTTGGTAACCTTTCAGTTCTGCTTGTATTGTTTTGTATGCGTCAGCAACATCTTCATTATAAATATCAATAAGATGGACGAGTACTTTTGTCCGTTCAACGTGACGCAAGAATTCAATCCCAAGTCCTTTGCCTTCGCTTGCACCTTCAATGAGCCCCGGCACGTCCGCAAGAAGCAGACTTGATGTCTTGTCAATATCTACAACTCCGAGGTTTGGAATAAGGGTTGTAAAGGCATAGTTTGCGATTTCAGGTCTTGCGTTGCTAACGCGAGCAAGCAATGTTGATTTACCGGCATTTGGTAGACCAATGAGACCAACATCTGCAATGACTTTAAGCTCTAGATGAAAATCATACTGTTCACCCTTTTCGCCTTTTTCTGCAACACGAGGTGTTTGCCTTCGAGACGAAACAAAGTGTGCGTTTCCGAAGCCACCCTTTCCGCCAAATGCAATGATCTGTTCTTGCTGGTCTTCAGTGAAATCAGCAACAATTTCTCCGTCTTCAGTCTTGACCACCGTACCGACTGGAACATGAATAATTAGATCCTTACCGCGGCGGCCATGCTTTTTCTGTTTATCGCCCGGTTTACCAGCTTCTGCTTCAAGTTCTTTGTGGTATCGAAATGAGGCAAGTGTGTTTTGATTCCGACTCGCAAGCATAACGACGTTGCCGCCGTTACCGCCATCGCCACCGTCAGGGCCACCACGGTCTACAAACTTTTCATGACGAAAGTTAACGATACCGTTACCGCCATCGCCAGCGCAGACTTTTATTGAAGCTTTATCTATAAACATATCAATATAGTATACAATTTTTAACTAATTATTGCAATTATGCTTCACTGTGTTTAATAGATGTATGAGTAGCTTGCAGCAGCTGCAGGAGAAAGCGTTTTTGTACTTCGCACAGCAAAACCAGCAACGTTCATTTCTGAGACGTTAACACTACCGTCAGAGTTTACTGATTCAACGAAACCAACGTGTCCATAGTAATCCCTTGGAGGAGTCCAGATAACAGCTCCGGCTCGAGGAACGTTACCAGTTGGAATACCTACACCTCTGGAAATACCAAGCCATGTTCGAGCGTTACCAAGGTTTGCGGGAACTGGGTTACCAGATTGCGCACGACGATTTGCTACGTACCATGTACAATACCCATAGTCATAGCCGTTATATCCATAGATTGCTGAAGATCCCCATGCAAAACCACCGCCTGATGAAAATGAAACACGTGCAACCGCAGCTGCGACAGTTCCATCTCGAATAAGAATATTTCTACCGACAACCAGTGCACCACTTTCCGCGTCGTTATCGGCAATAATCTGGTCCTTGTTGGCACGGAACTTAGCAGCCAAAGAGTCGACAGTATCTCCACTTTTAACTGTATATACAACGCCGTTTACTGGAGAAATAAGAAGTGTTTTGCCAGCAACAACAGTATCTCCAGATAATCCATTAGACCAACGAATAGTATCTGATGTAATACCAAACTTCGCAGCGAGAGAAGGAATTGTGTCGCCTTCTACAGTTGTATAGGAAATAATGTCCTTATATGACTTAAGGGCAGTTGAAACCACCTGTGGCTTTGCAACAACAGTGTCATCAGCAGCAGAAACTGCAAGTTGAGCGTTTACAGTATCAGCATTGTTTGTTACTGCAGCAGCTTCTGGTAGTGAGGTGATCCGAGCGACATGTACTGCAATATCCGCTGAAGATACCTGATCGAGCGCCCGTGAAGATTCAGTCGCACTATTTGTATCAACCACGTTAGTATTAATAGTAGTACTTGCGTCCGGAGAACGCAGAACGAATCCCAATACGGCAATCAGTAATACAATATTAGCCGTTAAGATTCCCCAACGGATAATACGTTTTTGATTCTTTTTTGAGACCTTTTTTTGTTTTGCTATGTCAGTGATGTTAGAACTCAAGTTCTGACTCATTGATCTATTGATGATACGAATAGTATGCTCCCGGTGATATTCACCAGATCAAGGGGGTTATTATTTAATATTTCAAGATAGTTCGACCAATCTTGGATTTTTCTAACGTCCTATCCCTTGATACAACAGAGGTGCTGCCACTATTTTCGCACGCTTGTTGTACTGTAGATTATAGCATATTTTGTCAACAATACCAATCTGTTAGCGATAGCTAATTGCAGAGTTTTTTACAATATCTATCTATATTCGCTTCATGTTCTGCAAGTGTTTTTGAGTAGTATGTCTTTCCATCGTCTCCTGCGACAAAGAATAGCCAGTCTGTATTTGCGGGGTTTGCAGCAGCCCTTAAGGACTCTTGTGTTACGTTACTAATTGGGCCGGGTGGAAGTCCTTTTACAAGATAGGTATTATAAGGCGAATCATAGCGTAAGGATGGTTCTTGCCCTGCAATGATTGCTCCATAGAATGCTGTTGGATCTGATTCAAGACCCATATCCATACCAAGACGCTTATAAAATACCTGAGCTACCAGAGGCTTATCATCAAGGTTAGAGACTTCTTGTTCAATAATTGATGCCAATGTAATGCCCTGATAGACGCTTAACCCTTTTTTAGCAAATTGGGCACGTAACTCGGGAGTAAGTCGTTTTTGCATTTCATCTAGCGAACTTGTAATGATTTGGCTTGGTTTTGTTGTGCCATCTTTCTGAAATGACTCTGGGTACAGATATCCCTCTAAATTTGCTCCTCGTGGTTTATCTACAAGTGCCGGGTGACCCTCATATTGAGCTGGATTAAACGCCGCTTCAGTATCCTTCACGCTGAATCCTGAGTTAATAAATGTTTGCTTAATTTGATCAAGCCGCTGTCCCGGTTTTATGGTTATAAGCTTATTCTCAACTCGACCTTCAGTGAGTATCGCTACAATTTCCGATACACTTTGACTCGGTTTTAGAGCATATGTTCCAGCAAGTATTTGGTCTTGTAGGCCTTGACTACGAACATACTGTTTAAAAACCCATTCGTTGCGAATTAAGCCATTTTTCTTCAGTAATGTCGTTACATCGGCAAGCGATGATCCCTTTGGAATAGTCAGTGTTACAGTAGTCTGATTTGAGCTGACAGGCTTTAAATTATTATTGCGATATCGCACAGCAGCGTAACCAAGAGATCCAAAAATGAGCACAATAACAATACTCACTATTGTTAATAACTGCATTGGTAGTTTTCGTTTTGCTTTAGGCATGGGTCACCCTGTGATGTTCTTCAATGTAGTCACTTAATATATATGTTGCGGCTAGCGAGTCAATATCTTCTTTTTGGTAAGACATTTTACGCTCTTTGAGCTCATCTTCTGCTTTCACGGAAGTTAATGCTTCGTCTTGCATATGCACTGGAACGGTAATGACTGACTTTAGTTTATTAACAAAAGTAGCGACATAGCGTGTTTGATCAGTATCTTGACCTTGCAAGTTACGCGGATTTCCAATCACTAGTTGTGTGACTGAGTGTGTGCGAATGAGTTCTTGAATTGTTTCCATGACATGCTCGTCATTGTTAATTGTTTTAAGTGGCTGCGGTATTTTTACTCCAGGCGGGGTAATTGCAACTCCAATACGCGCTACACCAATATCTAATGCGGCAAACACGTCAATAGGATCTGTCATTATTGAGCCTGCTCTATAACAATTGTAATCTTGTTTGGATTAGATGGAGTCTTGTACACCCAGAATGGACTGTAGGATACTGTCACCTCTTTAACGCCCGGGAGCTTACCGATTAGATCTTGTACGTCACCTTTTTTCTTGCCAGCTATTTCTTTTTTAAGTGCATCTTGGTCTATCTGTGTACCTGTTGAAACGGTAGACTGAACCCGAATCTTTTGGTCAGTAGCCGATTTCTTATCTTCCACCTTGAAGATTGCCTTTGAAAGACCATCGTTACTTATTCCTTGTTTACTGGTATCAATCTGTTTTTTAGCACTGTTTTCAACAAGTGTTTTGAGGTATGATTCTTTCACTCCAAGACCGGTATAGACAGTTGTGCTTGTTACAGTAACTTCGCTTGCCTCATCGCCAACCTTCGGAGACGCAGTAACATTCGAAACACTTGATGTGATTGTTTCTGGGATTAACATGAGGTCATCATCACTAAATTGTTTTTTTAGATCACTTGTGGCAGCATCCTTACTTTTGTCGGCAATTTTTTGTTTTGCAGATTCAACGTCCTGATCGCTCACAACAGTAACAAGTTTGTTTGTTCCTCCGGACATAGCACTACTGTCGGTTCCTGTAATACTCGCTACTCCAGCGACAGCAAAGGTTCGTCCTCCACTAATGTTGTACTGGTCACCGGCTGCTGTAGACGTGACATTCACCGTTTTACCAACGGTAGTACATGTGTTAGAGCCACTAAACGTGCTTGCAGGTAACAGTGTCGTTTCATTCACACTGAATGAACTTGCTCCTGAAGTGACAATCGTTCCGGCAGGTATGGTATAAGCACCGTCAACTTTGGCGCAGTTCTTTAATGTCACAGTACCCGTAGCTTTTTCTCCAACATTTTTTTGCCCTGTCGCCTGCACTTTAATACTGTCTGTCTTACTGACGTCTTTTTTGGTTGCAGGTACTTTACCTAAATCTGCATCAAAGGTTGTGTAAGCAGTGTTAGCCGTAAACGGCACGTCAGTGTTAACACTAATGTTATCTGACTTAATAACTATTTTGGCTTTTGGTAAAACCCTATTAAAGATGAAGAATAAAACTAGTAGCCCAATTAATATACCGCCTCCAATGAGTAATCGTTTTCGGAATGTATCAAAGTTAGGAATCTTGTTTTTCTTATCTTTCTTTTTTGGCTTCTTCGTGTCTTCTTTGACACTATCAACATCTTCTAAATCCTCATCAAGCTCGATGGTTTCTTCATCGTCTTTTCGTATAGTAGAGGCTGCAGCAAGTGCACCAACGGACTGAGAGGCGTCAAGCTCATCTTCTTCATCGGACTGTACCGCAGGCTCTTCGTCTTCAGCCTGAATATCGTCAGGAGTTGTTTGAGGGGCTGCAGGTATGACTGGCTTAGATTGCAGAGTTTTTGCCACATGTACTTTTACTGCACCTGCTATGGGTAATAGGCTTGCTTCGGATGTAATTAATACGATATTTTTCTTCTTAGCATCGGCGGATCGTTTCAGTAGCTTCATATTCACAATACTTTGTAGTACCGTAGCGCGTTTAGGCAATACAAGCGCAACGATCTTATGCTCGCTTTGTCCTACTTTATCGATAATTGCAGTGATCTCATCATCTATATCGACATAAATTGTATCTTTTGCTGTATCACTCATGAATATCGTGCCTTTATTAAACCTTTAGTATTTTATCAATCTTTTGACGAAAAGAGCCATTCATTGACTGACTAGATTCTTGTTGGAGCGTGTCAAGACCAACGCGTAGGAGTCCCATCGCGGTAATGAAGGTGTGATCAGTGATTGTCTGCGTAGCATCCTTTATGCCGACCACGTTTTCAGGCTTTATATGCTGCACAACTGGCTTACGTGTAAATGGTAAATCTGCATACCAATTAGAGGACTCTAATTGACGCATGAGCATATCTAAACTAGAACCCCCACCACATAAGTAAATTCTTCTTGGTAGGTGATCTAGTGCAGTAAACTCACCTAAGGCTAATTCAACGCCCGCCGTCCAAACATCGAGTGTTTTTTGTAGACTTTTTTCTACAGTTGGAATTTTTGACTCGGGTACTTTGTGTTGTGATAATCCTAATTTAATTTCTTCAGCCTGAACGAAGGATATACCAAGGTCTCGTTCTAGAGAACGTGTATACGCACGTCCGCCTATTCCAAACATTTTCGTGCCTTGCACGCCGCCATCATTAATCACTGCTATATCAGTCGTACCACCGCCAACGTCCATTAAAATCGCACTCATAGATGCATTAGCATCATCTCCAATGACTGCTCGGGAAACAGCAAACGGTTCCGCGGCAACTGCGACAAGATCAAGATTCAACTCTTTTGCGGTTCGTTCCAAGGCGCCAATATGGATCATTGGTGCAAAGGCAGTATAGAGCTGTACGACAACTTCTTTGCCCTTAAAGCCCACGGGGCTTGTCACAGGATATCCATCAATTTCTATATGGACGAGTGCACTATTCACAAGACGAATCTCTACATCCTTACCGCCAAGTTCCCAAGCAAGCTGCTGATTAGCCCTCTGCTGGGCACGCTCTTGCACAACTCCAATGATACGTTCGACTTCTTTCATATCAAGCTCACGCTCTGGATTCTTACGTTTTACCCGCACGGTCGTTGTCAGACCCTTTACAAGTTCACCCGCAATACCGATTACTGCCGTATTTGTGCTCACACCAGCTTGTTCTTCGGCATCAGTTAACGCTTCATCACAATTCTTCACAACGGAGGCGATATCTGCAATCGCCCCGGCCTGCATATCGGTAAGTTCTTGGTGTGTGCGGCCAACACCAATAATCTCAAGACCTGTATCAGTGATACGGCCAATGAGTGCTTTTACAAATTCAGTTCCTATATCAAGTGCAACAATAAGCTGGTCATCTTCTTGTTCTTGCTTACCAGCTTTACGTGAGACCGAATCTTTTATAGTTTTTATTTTATGTAGCATAAGCACCTATTAGTATACCAGCTCTTCGTGACACGTTAAAGATGCAGTTGATAGACTGAGAGCCTATTCAATTACTTCACCGCTAAGGACGTTTCGAATGTCAGCTAGTGACGTATCGCCAGTTAAGTCAATTGCAAAGTTGCCAATGATTTGCGCAGTTGTTGTGGGAATACCTTCTTTTCTCAATTCATCAATAGCAGCAGCAATTGTGTCAGGTGTTTCAGGTGTCACAATGATTTCACAAGTTGTTTTATCACCTGTTAAAAAAATAGTCCCGTTTGCCAAAATAACTTCTTTCTTCACTAAAATTTAACGACAGTTTCTATACTACACTCCTGAGCGTATTTTTCAAGGGCTTAAACAAGCGCCGCTTTAATACGGCGGATTCCTGCACTTGATGCTTCTTCTTTTAGAATCTTAAACTTCTTACCATCCTCAAAAAGTTGCATCGTATGATCGACGTGCGGGCCACCACAAATTTCAAAGCTAAAAGGCTTCTTGGCGTCATCTGCGATCATTGTATACACCTTCACGGTATCACCATAGCGATCTCCAAATTGTCCGAGTGCACCAAGTTCTCCTGTCGCTTTTTCTGTTGGATATTCCGCCCAAGAAACTTTTAAGTCTTTTCCAATTTGTTCGTTTACTATAGCTTCAACCCTAGCAATTTCATCGGGAGTTACTTTTTGCGGATGACTGAAATCAAATCGTAGTCTTTCTTCTGTAATATTGGATCCACGCTGGATGACGTGATCGCCTAGTACATCTCGTAGTGCCTGATACATAAGATGGGTCGCCGTATGGTATTTCTTGTGTTGTAGCGTTTGGCCACCCAATCCACCTTTAAAAGTACCCTTGGTTGCAGTTTGACTGCGCTGACGTTGGATCCGCATTTGTTCGTCAAATTCTTTTTGCCATTCCGGACTAACGTCGTAGCCCTGAATCGCTGCTTCTTCAACACTTAATTCAGCAGGAAACCCGTAGGTGTCGTAGAGCGTAAAAATATGGGCTCCGGTAATTGTTCCTTCTCGAGCCATTTTTTCAAGTTCTCTAACACCTTTACGCAGTGTCTGGCGGAAAATCTTTTCTTCTTTCGTGAGCGTTTCAATGACTTTATCTCGGTTCTCAGCAATTTCTGGAAAATCATCATGATACAGATCGGTAATAATAGGCACTATGTAATCAAGGAAATTTTGTTCGATGCCAAGCTCGAATGCAAAACGAATAGCACGACGAAGTAGTCGACGCATGACATATCCCTGCTCTTTGTTGCTTGGTGTTACACCATCTACGGCTAGAAATGTTGCCGCTCGCAAGTGATCTGCAATGACTTGCATAGCATTGGTATGAGATTGATACTTCTTCCCCGATAGATGTTCGAGTCCCTCAATGATTGGCCATAATAGACTAATTCTAAACATGTCAGGTGAATTGATTGCTGCTTGCGAAATTCGCTCAAGACCTGCACCGAAGTCTACATTAGGCTTTGGTAGTTGCTCAAAGCCTGATTCAGTCCTCTTGTATTGCATGAAGACGTTATTACCAATTTCAACAAAGCGTCCCGAATCGCTTGCAGGGTGTGGCTTTCCAAATCCTTCCGCATGGTTTTGTTCGCCGAAGTCGTAGAACACTTCAGAGTCAGGGCCACATGGATCACCGATTGGCGTTTTAGCGATACCACCGGCTCGACTCCACCAGTTTTCAGCGTCGTCGTAAAAGAAAATACGCTCACCTGGATTAATACCACGTTTGTTACCATCTTCTTGGCTACCGATTTCTACTATGTCAGCAGTGATCCCTTTAGATTGGAAAAGTTCTTGCCATATTTGCGCTGCTTCATCATCCCGTGGAATACCCGCATCTTTATCTCCAATAAAGCACGTTACATATATTTTTGAGGGATCTAGTCCCACTTCTTCAACGAGAAAATTAAAGAACCACGTAATCTGATCTTTTTTAAAATAGTCTCCGAGGCTCCAATTACCGAGCATTTCAAAGAATGTTGTATGTCTATTATCGCCCACATCTTCAATATCTTGCGCACGAAGACATGTTTGACTGTTTACGAGTCGTGTTCCTTCCTGATGTGGCTCACCCAATAAGTAGGGAATGAGCGGCTGCATTCCTGAGCCAGTAAATAGTGTTGTTGGGTCATTGTACGGAACGAGCAATGCGCGGGGAATATTTTTGTGAGCTTTATCTTCAAAGTAAGCTAGGTATTTTTTACGTATTTCTTGTGAAGTCATGCAACCATTATAACAGAGGTGCGGTTATTGACAATTTAAGATAATTAGACTATTATATAGCTATTATGTCAAGCAATAGCGGTGAATACCTACCACCGGAACCGAACATCACTCCTGAAGATCTTCCATCTAAAGAACTGGGCACTATACGAGAGTCATTAACAGATAAGGATAATGTCATTCGCTGTATTGGATGTCCGCTCGTTGAAAATTGTATTGAGAAGGCGAAAGATGAGTCTGATCCTAACATATATAAAGCGCACCTAAGTTATGCAAAAGATATTCAAGATAGGTGCCAGGGACCAAACGAAGAAACTTCCTGGTTTTTACGTAAATCTATTGCTGTATGTAACAGCCCGCTCGTAAAACCGCTCCCAAAAAGAATGCGCAAGAAGCTTTAGACAATAATTCCGCCGCCCAAAACTATACCTTCTTGGTAGAGTACTGCGGATTGACCTGGAGTGAGCGCTCGAATTTCGTTTTTCAATTTTATTGTGTAGCCTCCTGATGTTTTTTCAATTGTGCCTTGAATAAGTGGAGAACGATGCCTAGTTCTAACTGAAACAGTAGGGTTTGTTGGCTCTTCGTTTATCCAATGCACGTTAGTCATTTTCAGTCTGTTGTGCCACAACTTTTTGTCGTTAATGTCAGTCGTCACAAAAACCTTATTTTTATTCATATCTTTACCAATGACGTAATACGGAAGTCCACCACCTACATTAAGTCCATGGCGCTGACCAATGGTATAAAAAATTGCACCTTCGTGAGAGCCGACCACATTACCCGTCTGATCAATAACTTCTCCGGGCTGCGACTGAACATACTGCGATAGAAAATCTTTAATGCCTACTTTACCAACGAAACAGATGCCCATACTTTCTTTTTTGGTAGCAGTAATGAGTTTAAACTTTGTTGCAAGCTTGCGAACTTCAGGCTTGGTATAACTACCAAGTGGAAAGAGGGTTTTAGCAAGCGCTTTCTCCTGAATTCTATACAGAAAATAGGTTTGATCCTTATTGGCATCTTTTGCAATATGTAATTGTGGGGTTGGTTTATGTACAACATTCGCATAGTGGCCAGTCGCAACAAAATCAGCCCCATCTTCAAGCGCGGTCTCAAGAAAAAGCTTAAACTTTATTTCTTGATTACACATAATATCGGGGTTTGGTGTCCGTCCCTCTTTATATTCCTGTACCATATAATCAACAACTTTTTGGCGATATTCATTCTCAAAATCATACATTTTAAAAGGAATACCGAGCTGCACTGCAACACGCTTTGCGTCCATATAATCATCTTTCCATGGACACGGCATACCAGGAAGATCTTGACTCCAGTTTTTCATGTATACGCCGGTTACAGCGTAGCCCTGCTCTTTTAGAAGAGCAGCTGTTACAGAGCTGTCAACACCTCCACTGAGGCCTACGTATACCTTTTTCATATCACCCATTATAACAGAGGTCGATCCATTTTTCTATATTA
>CAJAXB010000007.1 GCA_903946795.1 uncultured Candidatus Saccharibacteria bacterium
AGAAATATTTGATCAGCCACAGTGGCCGGATGACCCAAGTCTATACATCTGTGCACCAAGTAAGACCGATCCATCCGTAGCTCCAAAAGGCATGGAAAATATGTTCGTACTTGTGCCAATTGCAGCTGGACTTGATTACACAGAAAAACAGCTCGATGCCTATGCGGACAAAATTTTAGCGACCATGGAAAAAGAAATGGATCTACCCGATTTACGTAAGCATATCGTGTATCAGAAGAATTTTTCCGTAAAAGACTTTAAAGATCGTTATAACAGCTACCAAGGTACTGCACTTGGTCTTGCGCATACATTACGGCAAACTGCTATTTTTAGGCCTAATAACATCAGCAAGAAAGTAACAGATTTATACTACGTAGGAGCTGGAACCAACCCTGGTATTGGTATGCCAATTACCTTGATTAGCGCGGAGCTGCTCTACAAGCGCATTATTGGTGATAAGACTAGCGGACCACTCAAAAAAATATAAGTCTTTTTTACTTAAAAGATGCTAGGAACTTTTGAAACCTACTTATCCAGGCAGCTCAACATGATGATGTTTTATTCTATGCGTACAGCCACATGCAACCATTACAAAATAAGCGATAATTGCACCAACTAAAAGGTACAAAGCCTGAACCTTGAGTGTGCCGCTAATTCCAATTGCTCCAACCAGCACACCTAGTATAATTCGTGCAATTATTTGGAAAAATTGTTGAATGAAAGCAATTGATGATGTAACCGTAGCTCGAATTGAGCTATCGGTATTTTCGTGTATGTAGTCTGAGATGATTGGTGATTGGGTATTGAATAAACCTTTAGCTGCTATAAAAGATGCTATGAGCAAGAAGGGCGTAGTAAAGACAGCCATGATACCATAAGCGATTGCCAGCATAATACTCAATGACGGAACAATCTTTTCAAGCGGTAGGAAATTCTCAAGCCTGTGTGAGTTGCGTAATGCAAAGAAGTTCACGATTGCACCCATGGTCAGTACCAATCCAATATATATTGGTTTTACACCTGCACTTTGGAAGTATGGCTGGTAAACACTGTAAAGAAAATACTCGCCGCTAAAGGTAAGTATTGGTACAAGGAGCAAAGTAAATACTGTCTTATTTGTCCTGATGAGCTTCAGACTAGAACGAACAAGTGCGGTACTCTTTTGCTTAATAGCCTGTGATAATTTGGATGGGTTTTTAAGTGTTAATGCTATACCGAGTGCTATAACCTCTGTAAACCCAGTGATAAGGATAAGTGGCACATAGCTATTGCTACCGTATTGGGCTAATACCAAACCAGCAATTAAGGTAGAGGCAGCGAAACCAACTATGTCATTTGAGCTATAAATCCCCCATGCTCTTCGAAAGTTATTTTTACCGTCATCACTAGCAAGAACGCTCTCGTACATTAGTGACTCATCACTACCGCTCACAAAAGATTTGCTCAACCCTCGTAAACTATATGAAACGATCAAGCCAAAACCACCAGGAATTATGACCATCAGTACATAGGCTATCGCAGCAACGAAACCGCTCAAGACGATTGATTGCTTATGACCTATTTTATCTGCCAATACCCCCGCAGGTATATTGCCTACTAAATAGAAAATAGCGTAAAAAACTTGGCTTATTACGATTAAAGATAAAGCCACGCCTTGCGAGATAAAGAAAAGTGAGACTATCGGTAGGTAGAAAGCCATACCCTTGAAGACGGACATTGCCTGTAGTTTTGATATATTGCTTTTCACAAGTTCATCATATCAAAAAAATATAAGTCTTATTTATTTAAAAGAGGCTAGAAACTTTTGAAAATCGCTATTGTTCTTGAGATGCTTTAGTTGATCCTTGCACCACCAAGACCAGGTATCATTCGTATCTTTCTTGATCGTTTCAGTATATTCATCCCATGCCATCCATGTATAGTCTTCGACTTCGTCTGGATTAGGCTTCGGTTCGCTTTCAGTGACCGCGACATACACTGGACAGAACTCGTGCTCGATAATCCCGTTATACGGCGGGGTCTTGTAGGTATATTGGGGCAGCATAACTTTGTAATCCCGAGCTAGCAAGCCAACTACGAAGTCGAGCCTCCGTATCATTGCATCAACCAAA
>CAJAXB010000008.1 GCA_903946795.1 uncultured Candidatus Saccharibacteria bacterium
GCAATAAGGATAGTTTTAGGCATTGATCACGTCCCTCCCGATGCTCATGTAGTAAAATCCTTGTTTTTGCATCTCTTCAAGGTTGTAAAGATTGCGGCCATCAAAAATTACAGGTTTTTTCATTTGTTCTTTAATTCTATCAAAGTCCGGTGTTCGAAATTCTGACCATTCGGTTGCGATAATAAGTGCGTCGGCGCTTTCCATGACAGCGTATACGCTATCTGCATAAGAAATAGACTCGTCACTACCAAGGAGCTTCTTCATGTTATCAATCGCTTCAGGATCATATGCAACTATTTTGGCACCCGCTTCTGTCAATGACTTTATTATTTCAAGTGCAGGAGCCTCTCGGATATCGTCGGTATCTGGCTTAAATGCCAAACCCCAGAGAGCAAAGGTTTTATCTTTAACATCATCCTTATAATAGGTCATTATTTTGCGAACAAGGCGTTGCTTTTGCGCCTTGTTTACTTCAGTGACAGCTTCAAGAATTTTGAAATTATAATTATGCTCAATTGCCGTTTTTTGTAGAGCCAATACATCTTTAGGAAAGCAGCTTCCACCATAGCCAATCCCTGCAAACAAGAATCTATTACCGATACGATCATCAGTTCCAATACCTTTTCGTACGGAGTCTACATCTGCTCCGAGTTCTTCACATAAGTTTGCAATTTCGTTCATAAACGAGATTTTAGTAGCCAGAAAAGAGTTTGCTGCATACTTTGTCATCTCTGCAGACCGTTCATCCATAAAGAGTATTGGATTACCTTGACGTACAAAAGGAGCATAGAGTTGAGAGAGTACTTGTTTTGCACGCTCTGAACTCGCGCCGATCACTACACGGTCTGGCTTCATAAAATCACCGACAGCAAAACCTTCACGCAGAAACTCTGGGTTAGACGCAACATCAAACTCGCAAGTAGCATTTACAGAAATCTGTTTATTGACTTTTTCGGCCGTTCCAACCGGAACAGTGCTCTTATCAATAACAACCACATAGTTGTCAATTATCTTGCCGAGCTCATCGGCAACACCGAGTACATACGAGAGGTCTGCCGAACCATCTTCGCTAGGAGGGGTAGGTAGTGCAAGGAAAATTACTTCTGCGTCTTTAACACCTTCTTTAAGACTTGTCGTGAATTTTAATCTTCCATCTTTTATATTTCTTTCAAAAAGAGTATCGAGGCCAGGTTCATATATAGGTATTTTGCCTGCTTGCATTTCTTTAACTTTTGCTTCATTGATATCAACGCAAGTAACATCATTTCCAGTCTCTGCAAAACATGTGCCAGTTACAAGGCCAACATAACCAGTTCCAATTATCGAAATTTTCATTGTATGCTCTCCTCAACATCTTTATCGGTCACGCCGCGCCAGACGACAAACTTTGACCATCCGTAGTTCCAACCAAGAACTATAATAGAACTTAACGAAAGTGCAAAGAAACTATTTAGATGTAGAGACTGTTCGGCCATGCTGACCATAATTGCGCTACCTATTATAGCTGGCCACGAGGTAGCATGGAATTGAATTAGAAGTTTAGAAATTGATTTCTGCACTTTATTATCCTTGTACGTCCAATTATGGTGCAATAGGAAGTTTGCAAACAGCGCAATCTCTGCGGCGATTAACTGCGATATAAATACGGGAAGATATAATAATCTATGCAGCGTTGTAAGTATGAGTAAATTCAAAATAAATCCGCCTCCACCCACGATACAGAAACGTATAAAATCCAATTTTAACAACCGGTTTATTTGCTTGCGCGTATAGGCAATCATACTCAGGATATGGTAGCATAGCTATAACGTAATACCGAAGGCAACATGACAAATACCAAAACCCTATCAATCGTTATTCCATGCTACAACGAAAAGGATACAATTAGTGAGATCTTGAAAGAAGTTATGCGAGTTGATCTTGGAAAAACAACCAAAGAAATCCTTATAGTTGATGATGGATCAAATGATGGAACCCGTGAAATACTAAAAAAAATTGGGGCGAATAACAAATCTATCAAATTACTATTCCAAGACAAAAACCAGGGTAAAGGTGCCGCGCTAAAGCGGGGTATTTTAGAATCAACGGGTGATGTAGTCGTAATTCAAGATGCTGATTTAGAATACGACCCGATGGAATACAAAAGACTAATTTATCCAATCGAACGTGGTCAGGCAGACGTAGTTTACGGTTCACGATTTATTGGTGGTGAGCCACATAGAATAATTTATTTCCGAAACCAAGTTGCTAATAAGTTTTTAACGTTTCTTTCGAATTTGTTTACAGGCTTAAACCTGACCGACATGGAAACATGTTACAAAATGATGAGGGGTGATTTAGCCCGAAGACTCGCAAAAGACCTTAAAGCAAAACAATTTGGTTTTGAGCCTGAGATTACTGCGCGTATCGCAAAGAGTAAAGCGGCAGTTTATGAGATAGGGATATCATACTATGGCAGAAGCAAAGAAGAAGGCAAAAAAATCGGTTTTAAAGACGGTTTCAAGGCTATCTGGGAAATAATCTACTACAATTTATCGGCATGAAGTCTCAAGGGCTTACAATTGGAAACTTTTTTAGAAGTACTATTCAGAAATTTAAAAAAATACCACTATTGATCGTTAGAAACAAAATTGTTTTATTGACTGGATTGGGTCTATTTTTTATTACAGTTATATTTATGTGGCCAATGGCTACGAATATAGCATCATATTCTGATGGTGGTGATCA
>CAJAXB010000009.1 GCA_903946795.1 uncultured Candidatus Saccharibacteria bacterium
AGTTGCGGGAACTGCGGAGCAAAAGTTATTTGTGCCATAAATAAAATTATACCATTATATGTGCTATTTTGCATTAAAAATGAATAATGCGGTAAAGGCTATAAAGTTTTTTAGAGCATGTAGAAGTATAGACGCCCATAAACTTCCAGTTTTTTCTTTCAAATAGATTAAGAGTAATGACAAGGTAAACGTATCAATTGCTGCGATCCATAATAGTGGCGCTCCTGATCCAAACTGCAAATGGGCAACAGCAAATATTACGCTCGTGATAATAACAGCGAAGTATCGGTTGGTACCTTTTTTCAATCCTGTATACAGGAAGCCACGGGTGAGCGTTTCTTCGAGCAAAGGCGGTATGACCACGAGACTAATAAAAACCAATGGAAGTTGGCTTTTCGTAATACTCTCAAAACCAATTTGTTGCTCTTGTCCAACATCTAAAGAAGGTACCAATTGTTTAATAATTGATACAAGCACGATGTAAGCTACAAAATATACAACTAACGCAATGAGTGCATATGCAATATCGGACCAGTGCGGCCCACGCTCATACCCTAACCGCTTGATTGAAGTAGCTCGCTGTTTCAGAAAGAACATAAGCAGACCAATACTTACAGATGCATTTAACACAATAAATAAGAACTGTCCTATTGTTGCATCGCTTAGCCAATCAAGGACCTCTTGTTGACTACCACCACCAAAACTTGCGAATAGATACGCTATAAAGCCGCCAATAATTTGTCCCGCAAAAAATATAAATAAAGTAACTGCAACCGACTCTAACGGAGTCCAGCCAAACTTTTCTGCCCCAGCTTTACGTCTTCGCGCAAATGCTACGAGCCCATATAGTGCGATAAGGTAAACTGGAGTGAGTAAAGTAAATTTCATAATTATTCCTAAAAGAATCTCCGTACGTCAACTATCGTTATAAGTACAAAAATGAGCATGAGTATTGCAAAGCCGGTACCGTGTATTTTCTCTTCTCTTTCTTTTGAGAGTGGTTTTTTCATTGCTCTAAATAATAAGGTCACAAATAGCCTCCCGCCATCGAGTGCGGGGATCGGTAATGCGTTCATTATTGCAAGCGTCAATGAAATGATTGCGATAATCATTAAAATAAATTGGATACCCAGTAAGCTACCGTCTTTTAAGATAACAAATATTCCTACAGGGCCTGAAACTTGCTTTGTCGCTTCACTAGCATTGCCTTTGAACAGGTTAGCCACAAGGTTACCTAGCCCTTTTAATGTTGCTTCAGTGAATTGTTTAATGAGTCCTGCCGCAACTATAGGAGCCGACCATGTTGAACGCTGAATAGTATACTCAGTCGGCGAAACGCCGAGATACCCCTTGGGGGAATCGCTATTTCTGCTTGCTTGCACTTCATTAGCACTGCGTAATGTAGTACTGCGTTTTTGCGAATTACCATCTCTCACAATGTTCAATGTGACATTTTGACCGGCAAATTGTTGTGTAACTTCAGGAAGTTTTTCAATACTTGGAATGTATTCCTTTTTTCCTGCGCTATTTTCAATGGAAATCAGCTTGTCCTGGATTTTTAACCCTGCTTTTTCGGCAGGTGAATCCTCAGAGACATATCCCACTAAAACATCATTGCGTATTACTTTAGTGTCTTTGGCTACAGTGTATTGGTTCTCGATAATTTTTGGGATGCCAATCAATGCAAGAAACGTAAGAATTAGATACGCTGTCAGCAGGTTCATTCCTACACCGGCAAGCATTATTTTAACTTTTGTTCCAAGTGGTGCGGCCCCAAAACTCCCCTTACTCGTAGCAGAGTCGTGTTCACCTTTCAGTTTCACAAATCCACCAAGAGGTAACCAGTTGAGAGTAAATAATAGACCGCTTTTAAGTTTGCGAGACCAGGCTCGTGGAGGGAACCCAATGCCAAACTCTTCTACTTCTACGCCGCCCCGGCGTGCTGCAATAAAATGGCCCCATTCATGTACAACCACAAGGCCGACAAACATGAATAATCCTAATATGAGTAATACCAGCGACATTTAAGTTCCAAATCTCCGTTGTCTTATACTGAATGATTCAAGAGCATCATCCAGCATTTTTTCTGTAAATGCAGGCCAGTGGGTTTCAGTAAAATATAGTTCACTATACGCTGCTCGCCATAACATAAAATTACTAAGCCGCTGTTCCCCGCTCGTTCGAATAATAAGATCTACATCAGGTACTGAAGGTTCATATACATAACGAGATATATCTTCTACAGTAACTTGTTTTTTATTTGGATCGTCTTGCAATAGCTTAGTGACAGCCGATGCAATTTCTTGTTTACCGCCATAGTTTAAGCAAAGCAATAATGTTCCGGCAGTATTATCCCTAGTCTTATCCTCGGCATTTCGCATCGCCTTTACGACTGCAGGACTGAGCTTATCTTCTTCTCCAAGAAAACGCACTCGAATATTTTCCTTATTGAATGAATCCACTTCATTCTTTGCAATCCATAAAAGAAGTTTCATCAGGTAGTCGATTTCTTGTTCGCTTCTACTCCAGTTTTCGGTAGAAAAAACATAGGCTGAGATATATGACACACCTTTTTTGAAAGCGCGTTTGGCAATTTTCTTTAGCGTTTCATATCCTGCACGGTGCCCTTCAAGTTTCGGAAGGTTTTGAGCTGCAGCCCACCGCCGATTACCGTCTAGTATGATACCTAAATGCGTAGGAATATTTGTTGGAGAAGCTTTTAACATTTAATCTATTATAAACGAATTTGTCTCTTATGCCGAACTAGACGGTCATAATTTCTTGTTCTTTTGCTTTGGCCATTTGATCAGCCTCAACGCGTGTCTTATTCATCGCTTCGTCAACTTGAGCAGCAAATCGTTTTGCATCATCTTCGCCGATTTCTTTATCCTTCTTGGCTTTATCAATCGTATCGAGTGCGTCATGACGAATGCCTCGCATGCTTATCATGCAGTCTTCGAGCTTAGTACCTACTTGCTTACTGATTTCGCGTCGTCGTTCTTCTGTAAGTGCAGGAATTGGTACGCGTACTACACGTCCATCGTCGGATGGGTTGAGGCCAAGTGTCTGATTGTCACGAATTGCGTTACTAATTGCTTGGATATTATTAGGATCAAATGGAGTAATTTGAAGAAGTTGCGCTTCAGGAGCGGAAACGTTCGCAACTTGATTCAATGGCATCGGCGTTCCATAAGCCATAACAGTAACACTATCCAGCATACTTGCTGTGGCTCGTCCTGTTCGTAGCTTAGCCAGCTCACTCTTTAAGTGCTCAGATGCATTATGAAATTTAGTTTTAGCCTGTTCGACAACTTGTTGAGGGCTCACAATTACTCCTTATTATTTCACTTATAGTATATCACTTTAAGATTGATGGTTTTTATTAAAATAGCCACCGACCGTTATGGTTGATGGCTATTACAGTGCGATGTGGCGTATTAGCTTACTTCGCCAAGTGCAATTCGACTAAAGCGTCGCACCACAATGTTTTCACCCATTCGTGCATTCGCATCTTTAACGAGTTGACCAACTGTTTGATCTGGATTCTTAATGAACGGCTGATCAAGGAGACATCGTTCTGCAAAATACTTTTTAAGCATTCCTTCAACGATACCATCGATCATTTTTTCAGGCTTGCCTTCTGCTTTAGCTTTTTCGCTAAATTCAGCTTTCTTTTCATTTCGGACAGCTTCAGGAGCTTCATCACTTGAAACATACTCTGGAGAAGCAGCTGCAATATGCATTGCAAGATCTTTCACAAGCTCTGCAAAATCTTCTGTACGTGCTACAAAATCAGTTTCGCAGTTTACTTCAACAAGTACACCTATACGTCCATCGTGGTTATACGTTCCAATAATTCCGGCTCGAGCTTCACGCTCACCACGCTTTTCAGCCTTTGTAAGACCTTTTTTGCGCATTGCTTCAAGTGCTTTATCGAAATCACCATCAGCTTCTTCAAGAGCTTTTTTTGCATCAGTAAGGCCAACACCTGTAAGACTCTTTAGTCGCTTAATATCTTCGATAGAAACTTTCATTTATGCTTCTCCTTCTTTTTTATCTTCGTTTTTTGCACCCTTTTGCTTCGCTTTTCCTTCATTGATGGCACTTGATATGTAATCAAGGATTAACTGAATTGTCTTAATAGCATCATCGTTTGCTGGGATTGGGAAATCCACATCGCTTGGGTCTGTATTGGTATCAGCAATAGCAATAGTCTTAAGACCGAGTTTCTTTGCTTCACGTAGTGCATTCGCTTCGTTAATAACGTCAACTACAAAAACAGCCCCTGGGCGAAGAGCGAGCTCTTTTACGCCACCATACAAGAAGTTCATTTGATCGATTTCTTCTTGGAATCGCTGAACTTCAAGTTTGTTATATTTAGCAGCGAAAGCACCGCTGTCCATTTTTACTTCAAGATCTTTAAGATGCTTAATGCGTTCACCGATAGTTTTCTTGTTTGTCAGCATTCCACCAAGCCATCGTTCAGTCACATACGGCATGTTCACATCAAGAGCAGCCTTCTTTACGATATCTTTAGCCTGTCGCTTTGTACCAACAAATAGAATCTGCTTTCCTTCAGCAACTGTTTTTGTAATAAATGGTAGTACTTCTTCTAGAGCCTCAACCGTTTTTGTTAAGTCAATAATGTGTGTACCGTCTCGCTTACTGTGAATGTAAGGAGCCATTTTAGGGTGCCAACGACTGGTCTTATGACCAAAATGTGCACCAGCTTGTAACAGAGCTTTGATGTCTACTTCTGTAGCCATTTGATAAAATCCTTTCTCTTCGGAAGATCGATTACCTGATTACTGACCTACACGGTGCAGCACAGGAGGATTGTATTCGATCACCTGCTTAATATTTTTACCCTGTTATTGTATCAGGATACGAAGAATTCTGCAAGTCCATCAAAGAACAGTTTAAAGTTTGGTATTGACCAGAGGCCAACAGATGTGTATAATTTGGCTTTGATTATGAAAAAAGAACTACATCCAAAGAATTACCGACTCGTGGTCTTTAAAGACCTCAACAATGGTACCCAGTTTTTAACTAAGTCTACAGTTGCATCTGATGAAACTGTGAAGTGGGAAGACGGTAACGAGTACCCACTCGTAAGCGTGCACATTAGCAGCGCTTCTCACCCATTCTTCACTGGACAAGAAAAGATGATCGACATTGAAGGTCGTGTTGACCGATTCAAGGCTCGACAAGAAGCTGCTGCAAAACGCAAAGAAGCAACAATGAGCAAAGCTAAGAAAGTTCGTGTTCGAAAAACTGCAGACACTGTCGAAGAATCTAAATAACTACGTACTATCATTAAAGATCAGAATTCTTTAATTCTGATCTTTTCTTTTATACTAAGGAATACTATGGACAATAAAGAACAAAGTCTACGTCAAGAACATACAGAGCTTCAAAAAAAACTTGAAGACCCTGCTATTTTTAGCTCAAAAAATTATCCAAAACTTGCCAAGCGCGTCAGTGAACTCGGAAAAATTATTGAATTATACGACGAGAAACAGCAATTACTCAATAATCAAGAAGAAGCCACTGTACTCGCTAAAGACAGTGATCCTGAAATTTCAGAAATGGCCAAAGAAGAGTTGAAGGACATTGAACTATCACTTCAAAAAGCTGAGGAATCGCTTGCAGAACTTCTCACGCCAAAGGATCCTAACGATGAACGCGATGCAATTGTTGAAATTCGTGGCGCTGCTGGCGGTGACGAAGCGAGTCTTTTTGCCGGGGATCTTTACCGCATGTACACACGTTGGAGTGAAAATAAAAACTTCAAAGTAGAGATTATTAGCGAAAGCCCCAGTGAAGTTGGCGGGTTTAAGGAAGTAGTCTTCGCCGTTCGTGGTGTAGATGTCTACAAATATCTTAAATTTGAAGCTGGAGTACATCGTGTGCAACGTGTTCCGAGCACAGAGTCACAAGGGCGCATCCATACGAGTACTGTTACGGTTTCAGTGTTGCCGGAAGCAGAAGAAACTGATGTCGAGATCAACCCAAGTGATCTTCGTATTGACGTCTATCGAAGCAGTGGCCATGGCGGTCAAAGCGTCAATACAACTGACTCTGCAGTGCGTATAACCCACATACCTTCTGGCCTTGTCGTTACCTGTCAGGACGAAAAATCACAGATAAAGAATAAAGATAAGGCAATGGGAGTACTGCGCTCTCGCCTGCTGCAAATAAAAATTGACGAGGAGCAGAAACAACTTTCTGACGCACGTAAAAAATTAATCGGCTCCGGTGATCGTAGCGAAAAAATTAGAACCTATAATTTTCCTCAAGATCGTATCACTGACCACCGTATAGGATTTAGCCGAAGTAATATCCCTGCCGCACTCAATGGCGATATCGATGATCTCTGTGATGCGCTTCAGGCATATGAACAAGACCTGATTCATGATGAAAATAAGTAATTGGCTGACGGCGGGTACCAAACAGCTTGAACAGTCCGGGAGTACATC
>CAJAXB010000010.1 GCA_903946795.1 uncultured Candidatus Saccharibacteria bacterium
GACACACTTCTTGTTCGAACAAACTCAGCGCAGCCCAATTGTCATACCAGTCGTGAACGTTATTGGCGGCGGACGCCAGACCGAACAGAAGCAGGGAGCAGCTAAGCCACAAGCTCAGAACGCTCAGGAAGCGCCACAGACTCCAGAAGACCAGGCTGCTGCCATGCAAAAGCGATTCCAGCAGATGCGTGCAAAACTGCTCAACCAAGATCCGCGCAACGACTAGCATAAGCTTCATTGACATTTGTTGTATTTTTTGCTATACTATGCAAAGTATGAAATAAAAATACAACAGTAAAAATACCATTTTATAGGTAGTCTAGCTGATATAATAAAAATTACGTTATGGCCAAAAGAAAAAGACAAAGCAGAAAGAAAGTAGTACAAAACGAGCAACATGCGACGTTTTGGCCTCTTGCTGGTTCAATCTTGATGATTCTCGTTGCTGTTTTTATGCTTCTTGGCAGTATTGGTACCGGAGGTGTCATGCCTAAGGGGCTGTTCAGTGGCGTGTACTGGCTCTTTGGCTGGGGTGCTTTCGTTGTACCATTTGCACTCATTTATTTTTCAGTATTGAAATTTAAAAGTGAAGAGCATCAAGTACCTATGTCTAATTTTGTCAGTATGGTAGGTGGTCTCTTTATGACAAGTAGTTGGTTGCACGTAGCTTTTGTTAGTAAAGACGGAAACGGTATCTATACAGGTGGTCATGGTGGTGTAGTCGGCTCACTAATTGGTGGAGCAGTACTCAATGCGATTGATGCAATTCCAGCAGGGCTGATGTTCTTTACCTTTGCGATGCTGGCGTTCTTCTTCGCTTTTGGTATTTCGCCAAAAGTTATACTTAAAATATTTGATTTATTCCGTAAAAAAGAGCTTTCGGATGACGAGCTTGGTGAGATGAAAAGAAAGGCTGCCGAAGGATCTTTCAAGATCGACGAAGGTGTACCAGTTGAACACCCAGGCGGTCATCATGTTGCACGAGCGTCACTACGCAATAGTGCTCAAAAACTTTCTGCCGTTGAAGAGCATAGTGCACTGACAACGACATCAGATAAGGATTGGGTACTTCCATCTACTGCGCTATTGAGCCATCAAACAGATAAAGCAAATGCTGGAGATGTTGAAGCAAACGGACGAACAATTCGTGAGACCTTTGACCACTTTAATATTAAGGTTGAGATGGAAGGGGCTAATATTGGCCCAAGTGTTACAAGGTACATGCTTAAGCCACCTACAGGGATTAAACTTACGAAGATTACGGCACTTGAAAATAATATTGCACTCGACCTAGCGGCAACATCTATTCGTATGGAGGCTCCAATTCCAGGTATGAAATTGGTAGGTATTGAAGTTCCGAACATTAAGTCTGCAACTGTTCGTATGAGCGGCATTTTGGAATCACCGGAATGGAAATCTAAAGATAATGGACCACTTTCATTTGCTATCGGTCGAGACATATCCGGGCAACCCGTTATTTCAGATCTCGCAAGCATGCCGCACCTTCTCGTAGCTGGACAAACAGGTTCCGGTAAGAGTGTTATGGTGAACACCATTTTAACAAGCATGCTGTATCGCAATAGTCCCGCTGATTTAAAACTTATTCTTGTCGATCCAAAGCAAGTTGAATTAACGCCATATGATAATATTCCACACCTGCTCACACCAGTAATCACTGAGCCTGAAAAGTGTATTAGTGCATTGAAGTGGACAGTTGCAGAGATGGAGCGTCGCTACAAGGCACTTCGTGAAGCAAGTAAGCGTAACATCGCTGAATATAACAGTGACAAACAAGATGAAGGCATGCCATATATTGTGGTTGTGATTGATGAGCTAGCCGACCTTATGATGATGGCAGCCCGGGATGTTGAGTCACTCATTGTGCGTATTGCTCAAAAGGCGCGTGCAGTGGGTATCCATTTGATTCTTGCTACACAGCGTCCAAGCGTCGACGTTATTACGGGTCTTATTAAGGCAAACGTACCAGCTCGAATCGCATTTACGACACAAAGCCAGATAGACTCACGAACCATTATTGATCAGATGGGTGCAGAAAAGTTACTTGGAAAAGGTGATATGTTGCTACTCACGTCCTCAATGCCAAAACCAAAGCGTGTGCAGGGTGCATTCATTGATGGCGATGAAACCGGTAAGGTTACAGACTTTATACGTAAGCAACGCCAAGCAGAATATAACGATGAAGTTGTCAGCCAGCCAGTAGTATTAAACGGTAAGGGCGGTATTGTACAAGAAGTAGATACATCTGAAGATCCAGAGTTTAAAGATGCCGTACAAGCTGTTATAGATGCCGGTAAGGCCAGCACGAGCTTATTACAGCTAAGATTACGTATTGGCTACGGCAAGGCAGCCCGTATTATGCAAGGAATGGAAGAACAGGGCATTATAGGCCCAGCAGAAGGCTCTAAGCCACGAAAAGTGCTCGTATCAAGCATTGATGAAGTATTTGGCTCTACAGAAGCTTTAGAGGCTCCTCAGGCCCAAGCCAATGAGCTACAACCGCAACCAGTGGAAGTTGCAGTAGAAGAGCCCGACACGCTCGACGAAGCGTAAGGATATAGTCTCTTTACAAACAGGGGTCATTGATTTATAATATGAAGCGTTATATTAACTTCAGCTTGCATCCCCTCGTGAGTGCAGGCTTTAATCCAAAGGAAGGAACGTATGAATCAATACGAAATTGCAGTATTGTATCACCCAGATCTTGAGATAGATATGGAAAAAGCTACCAAAAAAGTAGAGAAAATCTTTACTGATAATGGTGGTAAGGTTGTCTCTGTAGATAACTGGGGTAAGCGCAAGCTTGCATATACAATCGCGAAGCAGGATCATGCAGTATACGTATTTTATACTGTTGAAATGCCTGGTAGCGGCGTCGCTAAGACTGAGTATTCATTGAACATTACTGATGAAGTTATTCGATTCTTGATTACTCGTCCAGACCTCAAAGCTATTGCTAAAGCAGAAGTTGCTAAAGCAGAAAAAGCTAAGAAGGCAGCTGAACGTGGCGATCGAGAAAATGACTCAGACGACAAAGAATCAGAAGAATAGGGTAGAACCGCAACGTGCTTGACGACACAGTCGGATAGCAGTACGGTAGGAGTACAAATATATAAGGGACATAGTTTCCCAAGAAGGAGGGGTGCATATCATGGCACGTAGCTTTAACCAAGTAATATTAATGGGTAATCTCACTCGAGATCCTGAGTTGCGACAAATACCAAGTGGCCAAAGTGTTTGTACATTTAGTCTCGCACTTAATCGAAGCTTTAAAGGTGGAGATGGTGAATGGCAAGAAGCGACCGATTATATTGATGTCGTTGCCTGGGGACCACTCGGTGAACGAGTATCACAATATGTAACGAAGGGACGGCCAGTTCTCGTTAACGGACGCTTACAGAGTCGTTCATGGGAACAGGACGGGCAGAAACGCAGTAAGGTTGAAGTGAATGCACAAGATGTCACATTCTTGGGTGGTAGAGGAGAGGGTAACGATGCTGGAGGGTATACTCCGCCAGCAAGTGGACCAAAGAAGACCACAAGCTCTAAGAAATCAGATGACGTAGTCATCGAAGACATTGGCGATGAGCCAATCAACTTAGAAGATATTCCATTTTAAGTAATACGATATAGAAAAGGAGCCATCCATGGCAAAGATTTTTAAGCACCGAACAGATGTCGCATTCTTTGATTACAAAGACTTTAAGACACTACAACGTTACGTTAATATGTACGGACAAATTGAGACTCGCAAGAAAACTGGTCTTACCGAAAGTCAGCAACGACGTCTTGCTGTTGCAATTAAGCGTGCACGACACATTGCGCTATTACCATTCGTAGCAAATAACTAAGTCACCTCACTGTAGGAGTAATACGATGGCACTAAGCATTACAGATCTCAAAAAAGGGACAATTTTTAAACTCGACGGAACACCGTACCGAGTTGTTGAGTATTCACAGAAAGTTATGGGACGTGGTGGTTCAATTGTGAACGTCCGTATCAAAAGTTTACTCGACGGCTCAGTGCTCGCAAAGACCTTTAAGGGCAATGAACAACTCGAGCATGCAGATGTTAGTAATCAGAATGTTCAGTATCTCTATAATGATGAAAAAACATTTTACTTCATGGACGAAGATACATTCGAACAATTTGAGGTCTCAGCAGACATTCTTGGCGATCAGGCCGGCTATTTGAAAGAAGGGGACCGGGCACAAGCACAACTTTTTGATGGTAACGTTATTTCTATTGAATTACCAAAAAACGTACCACTTCAAGTTACGTACACGGAAGATGTAGTCAAGGGCGACACGACAAGTCACGTATTGAAAGATGCGACTCTCGAAACAGGAATTATAGTTAAAGTCCCCGCATTTATTAAGCAAGGCGATCTTATTAACGTTGATACTGCAACGGGTGCGTACAGAGAACGCGTAAAAGAATAAAAACATTGAGTGCTACATCGAGCGCCTTACGAGAATTATGCAAAAGATACGACTTGATCAACTAGTAGTACAAAGAGGGCTTGTGATCTCACGAAGCCAGGCTGAGAGCCACATTAAGCTCGGTAACGTACTTGTTGATGGAACGCCGGTTACAAGAGCAGGTACGCTCGTGTGGCCCGATGTTGATGTACGCCTACTCCAGGCTACTCAATATGTTTCGCGAGCCGGCCTAAAGCTAGCGAGCGTAGCAGGTGCACTGAACATAGATTTTACTGATAAAATCGTTCTAGATGTTGGATCTTCTACGGGGGGTTTTACAGACTACGCACTACAAAACGGCGCAGAAAAAGTTATCGCCGTTGAACTCGGAACGGACCAGTTACACAAGAGCTTACATGGTGATGAGCGTATTGAATTGCATGAAAAAACTGATATACGTAGGTATGCTCAGTCTGTAGCGCCAAAACCATCTATAGACATTGTCGTCATGGACGTTTCGTTCATAAGCCTAAGAGAAATATTGCCTTACGTCGCTAAACTGTGTAGCGCCAAAACGGATATTGTAGCAATGGTAAAGCCACAATTTGAAGCACGCAAGAGTAACGCTACACACAAGGGTGTAATAAAAAATGAAAAACTTCGTCGAGATATTTTGAAAGATTTCGAAGACTGGGCTAAACAATCATTTGTGATAAAAGATAAAGCAGATTCAGATATTGCTGGAGCAAAGGGAAATCGCGAACGGTTTTACCTTTTAAGAGCTACACGTTAAAACGGAATTCGACAATATCGTTTGGTTGCATAATGTAGGTTTTTCCTTCAGTGCGAACCTTGCCGGCAGCTTTAGCAGCTTGCTCAGAGCCAGCTTCAATCAAATCATTAAAGTCTACGACTTGTGCGGCAATAAAGCCTCTCTCAAAGTCGCCGTGTATAACTCCAGCTGCCTGAGGGGCCGTGAAGCCTTTCTTAATCGTCCAAGCCCGGACTTCTTTTTCTCCTGCAGTTAGATAGCTCTGAAGTCCAAGTACGTCGTACGCAGTTTGAATAAGTTGCGTCAGTCCAGATTCGTGCTGCCCGTAACTTTCGAGTAACTCTGCTTTATCTGACTGATCTAATCCTTGCAGTTCGCTTTCAAGTTTTGCACAAATGAAGAGACTCTTAGAAGGTGCTACTAGTGCACGTAGCTCGTTACATCTATCGTTATTCCCAAGCGTTGCTTCATCTACGTTAAACACATAGATTACTGTTTTTGCAGTAATGAGTTGCAGATCAGCGATGTGCTCTTCAGGTACAGATAGCTCATTAGCGAGCTTACCGTCGTTAAGTCCTTCAAGCAGGAGGTTATAACTATCTACTAGAGGTTTAAGTTTCGGGTTAGATCGAGCTTCCTTTTCGATGCGAGGAAGCCGTTTTTGCACCGTTTGAATATCTGCAAGAATTAACTCGGTATTAATAACATCTATGTCTTTCTTTGGATCATGATGTTCATCAACATGCACGACATCTGAATCCTCGAATGCTCGTACTACGTGTGCGATTGCGTTGGTACTGCGAATATGACTGAGAAACTGATTACCGAGGCCTTCTCCCTGAGCAGCACCTGATACTAACCCGGCAATATCTACAAAAGTAACGGTTGCTGGGATAACCTTCTGAGCTTTGTAAAGTTCTTCAAGAGCACTAAGGCGCTCATCTGGTACTGGAACAATACCTGTATTAGGCTCGATAGTCGCAAAAGGATAATTTGCTGCTAACACTTCATTTTCTGTAAGTGCATTAAAAAGGGTTGATTTACCAACATTAGGAAGTCCTACGATACCAATTGAAAGTGATGCCATATGCTATATGTGTTTCCTTACGATATCAATATTGTAACAGATTGAGTACTTGAAAAAAAGCAAGAAACATGCTACAATCAACTAAACCAAGAAAAATAAAAATGCAGGAATTCACACCTAAACCAAAAGAACTTATCCAAGCGCAATTAGCAACATTTGCTGCCGAACACGTTCCGGTTCCGCAGGATAAGGGCCATATTTTTAATAACATTGATGCACTCTCAGAAGGCGCAGCTACAGACATTACTCGAACAACAAAAGATGTTGAGTATCATCCTGGTAAAGACGGCATATTCAATATGCGCGTTCCTGAAGGCACCATACATACAGTAGCAACACAACAAGATTACGCTAACTTTATCCGATCTGTCGGTGGTTCGCGTTATGAATCAATTGAGGGACGCGCTTCATTACTGAATGCTTACGAACACTTTAAGCCCATTGTATCTAAGCTAAGAGCAGAGTTATCAGATGATGATACATTGAGAAAAAAGCATACTACCTTTTTAGGTACAGGTTCAAACGCAATGGCCTTTCAGATTGAAGATGAAGGTACCATGTACGTGGTTCGTATTCCTAGAGGCAAAAATGTTAAGCCAGGAGTAATTGACAGTCATCTTGCTGGCGCAGTTTTAGGAAAAGACGTTTCTCATTTAGAGCAAATTGTTGC
>CAJAXB010000011.1 GCA_903946795.1 uncultured Candidatus Saccharibacteria bacterium
ACAGCAGCTGGAACTGCTACTCCAAATACTACGGTAGTACTTTCAAGTGGCGGTATTTCTTTTGCACAAACTATTTCGGATGGATCAGGAAATTGGAGTGTTGCAACATCATTACCGGCAGGAAATATTAATCTAACAGCACGAGCCATTGAGAATCCAGAGTATGGTTATTTTGCTACAACTCCAGACCTATCTTCATTTTCTGTTAACCGACTCCGTATTAGTGATAACACTATAAACCCTGGGGGTGGCGGCTGGCCGATTGATTCAAATGGGACTAATCCTTTCATTATGGTACCCTCACCTGTTAACAACACATATTTCAGTGGTAACTTTTTAGCTCCTAATGTTATTCCTGCTAAATTTGACGCATCAACGAACAACCCACCCGTCGCAGTTTCTGGAACGTATCCAGAAAATCCTTTAGTCAACAAAGGTGCATTTAACCTTACAGGTACCCTATATTTTGCACCCAACTTAGCAACCAGTAATGTTTCAGTAATTAATACAGCCACAAATACATGGCAGCAAGATATAACACTAGGTTCAGGTGATGCAGCCGTAACTATTTGGACTGCTCCTTCAGGACTTCTATACGCAACGTCATTCGCTGGCAAAATATATGTTATCAATCCAGACACTTTAGCAGTAGTAAATGAAATTTCTACTGGCTGTAGTGCGGCAAGTATTGCACTATCTCAAGATGCAAATTATCCATATTTCTTTGTCCCATGTACTGATGCACCGCAAGTAAAGAAATTCAAATTTAGTGATTCCAGCCTTGTTGAAACATGGAATACAGGCATCGTAACGTCAAACGGTATAGTTTCACTCGATAACAAAAAGCTATATGTTGTAGGACTTTTTGGTTCTGGAGATGCCGATAAAATAAAAGTCGTGTCTACCGAAAACGGTGCAGTATTGAAAACAATTCAACTAACTGCAGGTAGCCTAGGGTTCTTAGCTACTTCAGATTTCCAGAAAATATATGTAACTACTCCAGGTGAATCGTTTTCAAATCAAAATATTGACGTCATTGATCCATTCACTGATGAACTGGAAGCATCAATCGCTACGGATGGCTTCCCTAGTCCACTCGCAACCAACCCAACACAAGATGCTGAAGCAACTATCCAAGTATCATTCGTCTTGGGTGCAGCAACTGGTACAAGCTCCACAATCCAAAAACTCGCCGAAACAGGTGCAATAGGTATTAGTTCTACGTTATTGATAGGAATCATTATTGCTGTTACATCATATCTCTATCTAGACTATAGAGCACATAAGAAGCCTTTGAAGGCTGAAGATCCTCATGTGAAGTATACGTTCTTGCATCACATACGTGTGGTCAGTATGCCAAGATTTAAGTATCGTGTGGCTGTAACTGTATCGGTGAGTAAGCGAAGTTCGAAGTAGTTGACAATTACTAAATAGATTTTCAAATTACAGTTATCCGGGGTATGATACGGGTATGAACCCTGAGGCTGAGTCGAATAGATTTTTCATAACCCTATCCGGTATACCTGGAAGCGGTAAAACTACTCTTGCTCAATACCTTGATAGCCTTAACCCTGGAGATATTGATCCTACATTTACAGCCATGTATCGATCGGTGCGCACTATTCCAATGCGCTGGCTACTTACCCAACATGGGTACACTGGCAGTAATACCCTCATGGGTATGCAAGAGTACCATCGTCAAGAACGAGATGCTGGTAATGGTCATAGTATTCTAGACCAATTACAGGGCTTAGAAAATGGAATATTTATCATTGATGCAGTTCGTAACACTGATGATGCCCGATATATACGCAAGAAACTAGGTTCTATTTCGCTGGGACTTATAGTACCTCTTGAAGTTGCAAAAACGCGGTTCATGCTTGATAGGAATGACGACAAGCATAGCAATGCGTATGTACGTGAACAGATACGCAATCCGTATGCCTCTCAAGCAACATGGGATGAGTACAAATCGGTTGCACGAGAAAATACTTGGAACCTAGCATTATCTGAGTATGGTGAAGATCCGGAAAATAGTACACACATTCATAATACTGACGCAGTACTTGATGCCAATGTCCCCTTCTCTACTCTCGCAAAAAACGCGGTGCATACGATCAGGGAGCTAATGGACGCTCGAGTGCGCATGGATATACAATAAAAAAACTCCTCTGATGAGGAGCTTTTTTTAGTTGTATAATTGATTATCTTAGTAAGTCGTCGAACTCGATGATTGCTTTGTTATCTGTCGGTATGAGTTCGTATGATAGTTTCTTTAGTGATTTCATGTTATTTTTGTCCTTTTTGCTTTTCGTTGTTTTTGTATCTTTGATACGCTTACTATTATACATAAGTTTGTTAAAATGTCAAGTTAGTTTTTTATTAGCTTTGATATTATGGTGTTTCATGCTTTACTAAGGGTGCAGGTTCTTATCTGTTCTTGGCACACAAAGTTCGATGTAGATGTTTCTTGGTTCATAACCACAAAAGCAGATCGCTCGATAGCAAAGTTCAATAAGGTAATGGTCGTACCTAGCGGTTAAAAACAAGGAAACAAATTACATGTACAAACTTTTTGTTGGTGGCTTACCATTCAGTACTTCTGATGATGAGCTCGCACAAATCTTTGGCGCACACGGATCAATTGCATCTGCTGTAGTGGTCAAGGATCGCGACACAGGACGCAGCAAGGGCTTCGGCTTTGTTGAGTTCGAAAACGACGAAGAAGGAAAAGCAGCTGAAAAAGCTCTTCACAATTCTGACCTCGGTGGTCGCACAATTACTGTCAACGAAGCACGTCCAAAAGAAGATCGACCTCGTCGAGACTTTGGCGGCAACGGTGGCGGCAACGGCGGTTCTTTCCGTCAGCGCAGCTGGTAATTTATTACCCGCACCAAAAGCACTTCTCGTTAAGAGAGGTGCTTTTTGCTTCATTGACAAAACCACCCCTGTTCTGGTATGATTAGTGAAGTTTTGAGATTTCTCAAACACCCTTATCGCGGGGTAGAGCAGTGGCAGCTCGTGTGGCTCATAACCACAAGGTCGCAGGTTCGAGTCCTGCCCCCGCTACCATAAGTATTTTGACCTCTGTTGAAGAGGTCTTTTTTTATTGAATGATATAATGTTGGCATGAATCCTAATATTGAAACCATCGTCCGAGAACTTATTGATAATTCTATTCACATGTCGCTTGCAACCGTGTCAGATAATAAGCCATGGGTTTGTGAAGTACATTTTGTATATGATGAAGAACTTAATCTATATTGGCGTTCTCTGCCCTCTCGCAGGCACAGTGAAGAACTTATGAAAAATCCATACGTAGCAGGCAATATCGTAAAGCAGCATTCACTTGAAGAGTATCCTTCAGCAATTTATTTTGAAGGTAAGGGTGAGGCTATGAATGATGATGAAGAACTAAAAAGACTGTTCCCTCTTTTTGCCAAAAGGCTTGGAGCAAAACCAGAGATTATTGATGAAGCAAAAACCACAGAAGGTCATAAGTTCTACAAAGTTACTGTTTCTACATGGTATGCATTTGGAAAATTTGGATCTGACAAAGGAGCTAAGCATACTCTCCAGTGGCACGGTAATTCTAAATAAATTTATGAAATACAAAGCAATTATTTTTGATTTGGACGGAACTGCTATCCCAAATGCACCAAATTCTATGCCATCCCAGAAATTAATAGATACCGTCAAAGAATGCAAAGACTCAATTATATTGTGTGCCGCAACAGGTCGCCCGATTACTAATGCAAAACCAATTTTAGAAGCTCTAAATCTTAGTCAGCCCTGCATTATATCTGCTGGAACCCAGATTGTTGATCCAGCAAGCGGTGAGATAATATGGGAAGCAGTTATTAACGATTCTGATATTCAAAAGGTAATGAACATCTGCAAGCCTTTTCACTACGAAGTCTTAATGCGCAATGAGCTTATAGGAGAGGGCGCGCCAGCTCACCTACGAAAAAAAATTGATGGAAACGTAAATGTTATTTATGTAATGGGTTGTGCAGAGTCCGATGCTAGAGGTATGTTAGCTGACTTTTCTAGATTAGAGAACATTACAGCAGCAGGAGTTACTTCATGGACACATGAAGGTGTAGATATACACATTACTCACAAAAACGCCACTAAAGAGCACGCGGTGCAAGAGCTTTTGAAGATACTTAATGTAGATAAGGATGAAGTCATTGGGGCTGGGGATGCTGACAACGATGTTCATCTTTTTGCTGGAGTGGGCTATAAGGTAGCTATGGGTAATGCGACTGATAGATTAAAATCTTTAGCTGATGAGATTATAGATTCTGTAGATGAAGATGGACTTGCAAGTCTTATAAAAGAACATTCATAAATAAATCTCTGAATCATTTTCTCTATTAGTGACAGCTTTCCAGAATTAACAATTTCCATCTACTCAGTTCAGTAAGGATATCGTTCCAATTTGAATGTAAAAGGGCTACCAAAATAAGAAACCGACTTTTTGTCGGTTTTTTATTTTGCTGAGTCCAGTTCGAGAGTATCTGGGCACCTATGTACTTCCACCTCAAAATATATAGGCTTTTTATTTATGTTTATTTTTTATGTTTAATAGACTCAATAGTCGTTTTCTGTAAACAAGAGCGACGACTGTCATAGAACTTAGTAAAAAGTAAATGGGGAATAAAATATCTGGTACTAACTCCCATATGGCAAAAATTGCGAACAAAGATGCTAGTCCTTCGATTGAAAAGAACAGCGGGTCTTCGCTTTCTGGCTTCTTATATGTCTTAACAAACGTAGGTATATAACCTATCAGATCAGCAGCTATACCCAACGAGATAGTCAATAAACCGCTCCGTGTAGTATAGTACGCAACAAGTGCAAGTACTCCAAAGAATAGACAATATAAATCTAATTTCTGAAGTCCACCAACTCCGTATAACACAGCCATTATCAACAAGTAGGTTGCTCTTATTAAGAAAATCAGAGCAAATATTTTTCCCGAGCTATTTGAAGAATTTAATACTCCAAGTAGCCCAGCTACACTAGCTAGCCAGACAATCAGCCGTGTCACCCTGTGTGGTTTAACCTTCCCCTTTAACATACTCTTGGTGTAAGAGATTGGCGAAAGAATAGAAAGAGCAATAGTGCCAATTATCCAGTAATTCATATGATCTAATTATAAACCACAAACGTATAATTCCTTATTCCCTGTTTACTACTAGGTAAACTTAGTAGATAATATACTCAATGGAGAGTCAAGAAAACATGAATCACTTGGTGATTCCTGATTCGCATGGAGAATACGACAAAGTGTGTCGTATTATTGACGCATACCAAGATACTGTGGACCGATTTGTATTCTTAGGGGATGTTGTAGACGGGGCCGAAGCCAAGCCTCTTATAAGCCTCATACGCAGCTTAGGAGAGAAGGCAATCACGGTTGTCGGTAATCACGAATGGGTACTGCGAAATGCCCTACAGGACGACCCAGAAGAGCTTGTAGATCATTGGAGGCATCGTTTATGGAGTAGATATGAGCGCGATACGTTAGAGAGTTATGGAATTGCACGTACACGTAAGTGGGGCATCAATGCAGAGGCACTAAATGAAGTTATACGCCCAAATGGTCATTATGATTGGCTTACTAGCCTACCGACATTTTATGAAACCGACTCGTTCGTCGCTATTCATGCAGGACCAAGACATGATTTATCTTGGGACATCCAGAAAAAAGAACTAGACGATGCAAACACTAAGGAACAAAGAATGTACACTGAGCCTTTGCAGATATTTAGCCATGGACTATCTAAAGTACGGGACTTGCCTTTAAGCGTAGACTCTAGGATGTTTATTACCGGTCATTCCCATCTTTCTGCTACGTCTGAGAATAGGAGAGCCATGGGGCGTGTATGTCTAGGCTCCAGGACTCGAGCAGGAGATCCTTTCTTCACGTGGGAAAGTCAAAAAAACGAAATTAAAGCCCACGACTTTTCTTGATTTATTCTCTATACTGTAGGTGTATGAACCGAAAAACATATTTCATAATTGCTTTGCTGCTTACAATTATAGTCGGGAGTGGCGCGTATTTAATAACCAATCAGGATTCAAACACAGATCAAAAAACTGACGTATCAAAAACTACTGTAGTAGAAAATGACACAGTCAATAATACATCTAAGCAACTGGCCGGTAAGCCAGGGCAATATTTAGAATATTCAGAATCATCGTTTACTGCTAACAGTGACAGCACCAGGCTACTATTTTTTCATGCTCCTTGGTGTCCTCAATGTCGATCTCTAGATAAGGATATTTTAGCAAATAAGGTTCCAGAGGGAGTAATAATATTTAAAGTCGATTACGATAGTAACCTGGCTCTACGCAAAAAATACGGCGTTACTCTACAGACTACAATCGTGAAGGTAGATGGCAATGGAGCAATTATGGGCAAATATGTACCATATGAAAACCCAACATTAAGTAATGTAATCTCAAATATTCTCTAAATGACTCTTCTCATTGTCTCTTTTTTTGCTGGCGTCTTAACTGTAGCGGCCCCCTGCGTATTGCCACTATTGCCAATAATCATCGGTGGATCGTTTATCGAATCTAAAAAAGACAGTACTGATAGGCAATGGACAAGACCACTAATAATTGCTTTTAGTCTTGCTTTATCAGTCATTGTATTTACACTGGCGATAAAGACTACTACTGTTTTTCTAGGTATTCCTCAAACTGCGTGGCAAATCATTTCTGGAACTATTGTTATACTTTTGGGAATTCAATACGTGCTACCAGGAAGCTGGGAGAAATTCTCTGCTAAGAGTGGTTTTTTTGAAAGATCAAATAAATTTCTAGGAAAAGTTTCTCGTAGAAAAGGATTCCTAGGGCCGATACTAATTGGGTTATCACTTGGTCCCGTTTTCAGTAGCTGCAGCCCAACGTATGCGTTAATAGTTGCAACCGTTTTACCAGCGGCGTTTATTAAAGGCCTCTTTTACTTAACTGCGTACGCAATTGGAATGAGCATCACATTATTGCTAATTGCTTTTCTTGGAACGGTATTTACCTCAAAGCTTCGTTGGGTCATGAACCCAGATGGATGGTTTAAAAAATCAATTGGAATTTTATTTATTATAGTAGGTATTTTAGTTATAACAGGGATGGACAAAAATATACAATCCTATATTCTCGACCAAGGATGGTACAAGCCGATCGAGAATATAGAGCAGAAATTTAATTAGCTTAAATAAATGGCTATATTATAGACTCATTTAAAAAGATCTAGTTTTTAAGTTGAGCAGAGATAATGACCCTATCGCTATACTGCTGGCTCTTTTTATTAAACTCGCCACCACAAGTAATTAGATTAAGTTGAGATAAGACTTTTGGATTCTGTGAAAATAATATCGCAGCAGCTTCCCCCTCAGGAACAGTTCGCGTTTCAAACACCTTAAATGTAAGCTTCGTACCATTTCCCCGCTCTATGACAAATGTATCGCCTTTTTGCAGGTTCTTTAGATTCTTGAATACGCCCTCTGTTTTTCTTCCACTCACATGTCCATCTATAATTGAAAGACCGTTTTCGCCCGGTCGCACACTTTCAGTGAACCAAGCAGCAAGATGCACATTATTAGGTACTGCAACTTTCTTGTTTTGATCTATACCCGCTTTTTGCACATATGCATCAACGTTTATTTTTTGGATGATGATCTTTCTAGGATCATTTGGAGAGCCTGTCCACTTATAGTTATCGGCGTCTTTTTTAGATTCATTAGGCTCGTTCGTTGAGTACGTAATATTACCAGATGCATTGGAGCTCTTATTATGACTACGGATATATAGACCCGCTGCAATCGCCATTGCAATAAGAAGGACGAGTAGTAGACGCAGTCGTAGCTTCTTTGATTTTTTTTGTTTCTTATTCGGAACGTGCTCGGCTACCGGATTTTCTTCGCTCATAAGATTCCTAGGAAATATTTTTTAGATACTTTGTTTTCGTCGGCCCATTTTCGTAGGTCATCACGTTTAACTTGAAGCTCATCACTTGCATCCTCATTGGATAGAATTGATTTCTTGTAGGCGTAGACCTCATCAAGTTTTTTAGTAATATCTTGAGCCTGCTTATCAGTAATTTTCTTGACCTTGAGATCACTCGCAATAATTGACTTACATCGCTCATACGTTTTCTTTAGTCTATCCGAGCGAGATTGTACTGCCTTCGTTGAGTACATGTCTGTTACCGTAGATTTGCTCTTTTTATTTGGATGCCTGAACACTAACGCCCCTACACCAAATCCTATAACGAGCCCAATACTAAGTACTACGATTGTGTATAGTCGCTTATTGGATGCTATTTTTGTATGCAAACGCTTTAAGAAAGATTGTAACTTTTTCACAAGTATCAGTATAGCTTACAGTCCCGTATTTGGCACGGATACAACGACGGTTCCGAGGCCTACTGGATCTGTAATAATACCGTCTGCAATCCCGTCTTGGTCAAGCGCTCCGCCATCAGTAATTGAGTATGTTGCTTTAAGGACTGACTGACCGTCAATTGTGATGAGTGTTAGCGTTGGATCGCTAATTGTTGTATATGACCCAGTGACTGGATTGAACTTCCTTAAGACTAGTCCATCTTTGGAAGACACTCCGTAGAAGTACAGTGACACAGAGGCTGTTCCGCCTACGTCCTGACATTGAGTCTTGAATGAGACAAGTCCTTGGGCGTAACTGTAAGCTGCGTCTTTTTTACTTTCATCTTCTGAATTTACAGATACATCTTTATTCTTAGTTCCTGTTCCGCATGATGTTTCAAGAGCTACATAACTATCATTTTTAGCGTTAGGGAGTGAGGTAACATTTTCTTGGTACTTGTCAGCTATTCCGTCGTCGTTGCCATCTCCCCCATTCGGCCCCGTTTCTTCAGTTAAAGATGGGACGCCATCGAGATCGTTGTCTTCACCGAATTTAAGGAAACTTGGATAGCTATCATTTGTGCTTGGATCAATAATCCATACGTCATTAAAGTCCCAGCCCTCAAAGGTTGCCTGTTGAATCATTTCGGCTGTAGTCTTTCCTGTGCCAGCGGCAGAATCTTCCATATAACTTTGCTCTACATCCCAGTAGCTATTTGTGACGTCACAGCCTGGATCAGAACCTAGGAAACCTCCTGTTTCGTCACCGCCTTCAATGAAACCAGTAGAGTAGGCATTTGTGATATCGCCGCCACAACGTCCTGCGAAGCCACCGACGTTCTCAGTGCCCGTGACATCCCCTCGCGCGTAGGCATTTTCAATTAGTGCGCCATTGGCGCCTGCGAAGCCACCGACACGAGTATAGCCTTCTACTTTACCAGTAGCCAAGGATTCATATACATGAGCGTCACCGCCAATACGACCTACGAATCCGCCCGTTCCAAGTCCATTTTCTATTGTATCTGAGGAAACATTACCGGTTGCCCCAGAATAACTAATAGTACTGTCATAGATTTCTCCTGCGAAGCCGCCAACGCTATCTTCACCTTCTACATTACCAGTTGCAAAAGATCGAGTAACCATACTTTCTCCATCAATGGATCCAGCAAAGCCACCGATTGAAGTGCTATCATTCTTATCTGCAGTTATATTGCCTGTGGCTGAACTATCAGAAACAGTAGTTTGGTACACATTTCCTATGATTCCACCGACATCATATCGTCCACTAACATCAGCCGTACTATGAACATTCTCAAGAGTTGCAGTATCCGCGTCACCTACGATTGATCCCACATCGTTATATCCGGTAATCGAGCTGTCTTCAATAGTTACGTTCTTTATTATGGCAGTAAATACGCTGCTAAAAAGACCAAAATTGTTGCCTTCCTTATTATTCATCGTAAGGTTGCGAATTGTGTAACCTTGGCCATCGAATAGCCCTGCAAACGTGTCGTATTCCCATGAAAGCGGATCTGGGTTTTCTACGCTGGAGCAATCGATATCATTGCTAAGTTTATATGTATCAAGCTCAGAGCCTTGACCAAAATCAGTATCCATACTGAACAATTGCTCACAGTCTGAGATCATATGAGTTTCAGGCATTTTTGAAATATTTATTTTTACAAAGTTACCGGGCACATAATCGCCAGTTTCATCATCTGCTATAAAGAATACTATTGATCTATAGTCTGATCCTGCTGGAATAGTATAGGTACCAGACGTTAACGTACCATTATCCCAACTTGTCGGAGATGTATCATTCTGGGGATTGTCGAGCTCGCAGTCGTTATAGTTACAATTTGAAACATAGGCCCTATACGTATTCCAGTTTATTGGAGTAACGCCGTCAGCCTCGTATAACTCAAGATTCACGGTTGAACCTGGAAAGACCTTAATATCAGTAGTATTATAGTTTCCTCCCACTTCATTGAGTAAAGAAACCCCATTCAGTTTGACGTCCATCTTTTGCTGAGTGTTAACTGATGCAGCATACATCAAATAATTACCTGAACACCTACTAAATATCCCTGCTAGAGAGACGCTGGAATCACCGTATGAACCTTGGTAGCAAAGAGACCAGCCAGCTAAATCGCCCTCGGGAACATTAGTCTGTGGTCCACTAGGATAGTAACTCGGTAAAGTATCTGCTTGGTAGATATACCTACTCCAGTTGTAGCTAAGTCCAGTATTTGCTCCGGCGCGCCAACCACTCTCCAAAGTTCCATCTCCAGTGTGCCATGATAGCCTTTGCGTACTTGTAGCATCACCAGCTTCTGAATCCATAACGTCGGCACTATTTTGACTAATAGTAGCGCCTCCGGGGGCAAAGCCCATTGATCTTTGGTTTTTATAATACCATTCTGTTCCATTATTATTTGTGGTCTCGTTTTGTAGCGTTTCGGCAAGGACGGCAGTTCTTTCCCCACCCGCAAGTACAGTATAAGTTATTGGCTCCCGGGCAGGTGTAGCGGTGCTCGCCTTAGATAAAAATGGTGATATAGGAGTTAGAGGAGAAACGAGAAGTACCAATACTCCGATTACATTTCTTAATCTAAAAATTACATTCTTAACCAAAATTGTTCCCTCAAAATATATAAAGCTTATGCTAATAATACAGTAGAGAATGTTATAAGAGCAAGATATTAATGGACAATATTTTGAGGAATTTTCTGCAAGTATTTCTGGATATTATCGACACTTGTTAAATTGATTCGCTGAATTGCTTCTTTAGTATTGTAGGCATTGTGTCCCGTAAGAATCACGTTTGGCATATGCATCAGAATTGTATTGGCAAGTACATGTTCAAGCATCTCTTTGGTAGTAGATTTTTTCTTAAGTAGTAGTTCTTCCTCGTCAATATCTACCAGCTTTTCATCTTCTAGAACATCAAGTGCTGCGCCGGCGAGCTTACCTGACTTCAGGCCAAGTACAAGAGCTTCTGTATCAATAAGCTCTCCACGAGCAGTATTTACGATATACGCGCCGTCCTTCATGATCCCTATCTTTTTAGCGTCGATAAGATGGTAATTATCTTTTGTGAGCGGTGTGTGCAGCGTAATAATGTCGGATTGCTTGAGTAGATCATTGAGCTCAACGGCAGTCACGTCTATTTCGGCTTCCATTTCAGGAGTGAGGAATGGATCATAGGCAACAACTTTCAGGCCAAATGCTTTTGCGGCTTTAATGACGTTACGACCTATTTTTCCAGCACCAATAACACCCAGTGTCTTGCCGTGTAAATCTGTACCGTGTAATGCCTCATGGCTAATGTCATGCCGAGCATACTGTGACGCAGCATTAATAACTTTTCGAACCATCGCCAGCATTAGTGCCATGGTGAATTCGGCTACGGTGTGCTCGCCATATGTCGGAACATTCGTAACGACGATCTTATGTTTCTTAGCTTCATCAAGATCAACATTATTGAAACCAGTAGAACGACAAGCAATAGATTTTAATTTAGGCATGGCCTTAATCATCTCAGCGGTCAGCGTACTTGATACAAACATCGCAATAATTTCAGCATCGGTATCAATAGTTTCGAGCGAGATTGGACCTTCGTGATAGGTAACTTTTCCTACGTCCTCAAGAGCTTTAAAATCTTTTTTTTCTTCTGGTGATACGTCGTACATTGAAATATTAATCATGGATAAATTATCTCATAATAATATGCTTACGGCTACAGATGCTTAAGCTTTCTAACGGGGAGATGGACAACGAGGATCCTTGTTAACATCAGGTCCCTGAGCAGGTAGCCTTTGGACTGCACAGTCCTCAGTTGGAGCTTTTAGGTCGTTGTTAACAGTGTCCTTGTCAGCAGCTGGTGTGGTTGGTAGTTGTTCGTAGCCATAGAATAATCCTTCTACAAGCCACTTGTTGTTTACCTTCACTAGCTGTACTCTAGCGGACTTATTACCTTCACTAGACAGGTCGTATCTAACGTAATATTTACCGTCTTTTTCTTTAGACTCTTTAAACGTAAATGTTCCCTTTAAAACTTCTGTGGAGGACTTATAAAAAAGTTTCTGACTTTCGGAAACATTATAACCGTAGCTTATTGCTTTATTAGAATTACCCGTAGTCATTGCCTTCATAAAGGAGTTGGCAGTTGCCTTAGCTTTATAGGAGTCACTCATTAATTGTTTAGTTACGAGTAAATAACCCGCAGCTAGAAACAGTAAAGAGGCCGTAACGAGGGCAAAGATGGTAATTAATTTCTTATTTTGTTTTTCCTTTCGTTCATTATTATTTGTAGTCTCAGTGGTTATATTATTTGGATTAATCGTAGGTGTTTGACTTTGTTGCATTGCCTATCCTTCACTTTCATAATGTACGTTTATATTCTGCTTGATATCACTATTCTTAATTATCATTTAATTTCATGGATTAGAGTACGGTACTTGTAACGTATGCTGGATATTCTCTATATCCAAATTTACCGTAACCGATCTGACCGTAACCGTTATATCCCCAGCACTTCACTGTTCCGCCACTAATGACGGCACATGTGTGGTTAGCACTGGAGGAAACGCTCGTGACGCCAGTGAGGTTTGGTACGAGGGCTGGAGTGCTGCGGTTGGTTGTAGTGCCGTCTCCAAGCTGACCGAAATCGTTATCTCCCCAGCACTTCACTGTTCCGCCGCTAATGACGGCGCATGTGTGGTCAGTACCGGAGGAAACGCTCGTGACACCAGTGAGGTTTAGTACGAGGGCTGGAGTGCTGCGGTTGGTTGTAGTGCCGTCTCCGAGCTGACCGTAACCGTTATCTCCCCAGCACTGAACATTTGCGGTATTAACTAGGGCGCATGTATAAGAATCGCCAGAAGAAACATTTAAAATACCGCCAACACCCGCTACGAGGGTTGGAGTGCTGCGGTTGGTTGTAGTGCCGTCTCCGAGCTGACCGTAACGGTTATCTCCCCAGCACTTCACTGTTCCACCGCTAATGACGGCACATGTGTGGCTAGTGCCGGAGGAAACGCTCGTGACGCCAGTGAGGTTTGGTACGAGGGTTGGAGTGCTGCGGTTGGTTGTAGTGCCGTCTCCAAGCTGACCCGGACCGTTATATCCCCAGCACTTCACTGTTCCACCGCTAATGACGGCGCATGTATGGTAAGCACCGG
>CAJAXB010000012.1 GCA_903946795.1 uncultured Candidatus Saccharibacteria bacterium
AATTGTCTCGGCAAGCTGACGATGAGCTTCCCATTCTAGCTGTGCAACTATATTATTATTTTCATATAAATATATTTCTGATTGTGGTTTATCTGTACGCAGTGCGAGTATGATCATGATTATTTATATTCCTCAATTAGATACTCAAGCTCTTGTGGGTATTGTATGGTGAAGGACCGAGCTTCATCTCCGGTCTTATCAATAGTGATCGTAAGTCTTTTGTCTGGCAAAACATCTTGCACAATATGCGCCCATTCAATAACTGTTACTGTTCTTTCGTCATTAAACGATTCTTCGAGTTCGTGACGTAATATGCCCGGATCATCAAGTCTATAAAAATCATAATGTACAAGCTGTAAAGGTCCTGATGTATAAATACGACTTATCGTGAATGTTGGACTCATCACTCTATCGGCACTGCCAAATCCTTTTGCAATACCTCGTGTCAGTGCAGTCTTTCCGCCGCCAAGGTCACTAATTAATTCAATGACCTCTCCACCTTTGAGAGCCTTTCCAATACGCTCTCCAAATGATTCCGTTTCGAGAGTGCTGTGAGTCTGTATTGTAATGGAATTTCGCTGTGACATATTGCATGCATAGTACCTTTTCTTATCTGTTATCGCAAGCGTGCCCTGTCAAGCACTAGTGTAGTCTCCTTTTTTAGATGTATACTAGTTTTGTTATGTTAGTGCTTAGTAAAATGCTCCTCCAACGTCCTGTTATGAGTTTGCGTACCAGTACGCAAGTTGCGATTGCTACTCAAGCGATCATTAATCCTAATAATTTACGTATTGAAGGATTTTTTTGCATCGATTCACTAGAACGTCATAAACAACTCATCTTACTACATAAAGATATTCGTGATGTGCTTACTGCAGGGCTCGTGATTAATGATCATGCGGATCTTACTGATCCACACGATTTAATTCGACTGAAAAAGATTATCAACCTACACTTTGAAATCGTTGGTAAAAAAATACGTACCCAAAGTAAAAAAAGACTCGGTAAAGTTATTGACTACGCCGTCGATCCTGAATCCATGATGATTAAAAAAATCTATGCAAGCCAATCTCTCTTTAAGAGTCTAGTGGGTGGCACATTAAGTATAGATCGCAACCAGATAATAGAAATTACAAATAAAGAAATTATTGTCAAAGACACGGCCGTACGCGTTGAACAAACAGTGCCCGTCTTGAATGCCCAACCAGCAAGCTAGTTTTCAATAGCCTGTTTCACATCCTGGTAGTTGTAGCCCTGTCGAATAAGGTATGCCAATAGCTTTTGGTCATCTTGGTATCGTGTCTGCTTTCTTTTACGTTCAACAAGTGTAGTGAGTATAGTATTGTCTTCCGTACTATCTTCTTCAAGTACTTTTTGAATGATCGTATCACTGACGTGCTTTGCTTTAAGCTCCTGGGATATACGTCGTGCGCTCGCCGATCTGAGTAACCGCCGGTTCTCTACCCACATGCGTGCAAATGCTTCGTCATTGAGCCAGTTTCGCTTATAGAGTCTGGCTATGATCAGATTGATATTTTCGATATCATAGTGTTTTCTTTTTAAATAATCGCGAATTTCCCATTCGCTACGTAAACGGCGTGCTATGAGACCAAGTGTTTTATTATACGCGTCATCAACTGCAGCAGAGTCCTTAAACTCTGCAATCTGATCTTCACTAATCTCTTGTCCTTTTGTAATACCACTTTCTATGAGCGCAGTTTCGCTTATACCAAATGAAAAGACATCATCGATAAATATTGAGTACCGACTATGGTCTTTAACTTGTTGTTTTATCGCAGTTATGCGCATCAACGCTAGTTTTCACCAAGAATTATCGTTGCATCTTCGCCTCGCAGATCAACTGGATGGGGCGCATACGGAGTATCAGACTGTATGTCTGACGGTTCTATAAGTGGGACTTCCTGATTAGTTGATTGTGGCTCAGATTCTTTTTTTTCGAAACTCATTGCACTACTCCTTTGTACGGAAGCGTAACTACGAATCTTTATGTACTGCTTCAGTAACTTTCTTAGCTAATTCATCGAGAACTTTAGGATTTTCTTCAAGATATTTCTTGGTTGCTTCACGGCCCTGTCCAATTTTGGCATCGTTATATGCAAACCAAGCACCAGATTTTTCAACAATATTATGTGTCACAGCAAGGTCAAGAACGTCACCACTACGTGAGATGCCTTGGTTATACATGATGTCAAATTCTGCTTGCCTAAAAGGTGGTGCAATCTTATTTTTTACTACCTTAACTCTTGTTCGGTTACCAATTATATTCTCGCCTTGTTTGATCTGTGCGATACGACGAATATCAACCCTAACTGATGCATAGAACTTTAATGCATTTCCACCTGTGGTTGTTTCAGGGTTACCAAACATAACACCAATTTTCATACGAATTTGATTAATAAAGATGACTGTTGCTTTAGATCGACTAATAACTCCCGTGAGCTTACGAAGTGCTTGGCTCATGAGTCGCGCTTGCAGACCCATATGACTGTCGCCCATATCTCCTTCTATCTCAGCTCTTGGGACCAATGCAGCGACAGAGTCGACAACAATAAGATCGACAGCATTGCTGCGAACAAGTGTTTCTACAATTTCGAGTGCCTGTTCTCCATTGTCTGGCTGGCTCAAGAGAAGATTTTCAACATCGACACCAATGCGTTGCGCATAGGCTGGATCAAGGGCATGTTCTGCGTCGATAAATGCTGCAGTACCACCTTGTTTTTGTACTTCGGCAATTGCATGGAGAGTCAGTGTTGTTTTACCGCTTGACTCAGGACCGTAGATTTCAATAACACGACCCTTAGGAATTCCGCCACCGAGTGCCAGGTCAAGAGATAGGCTTCCGGTTGGAATACACTCGACTTTTTGCTTGTGAGCATCTCCCATTTTCATGATGGAGCCTTTACCGAATTGTTTTTCGATAACCTCTAGCGCAAGGCCGAGTGCCTTGGTTTTTCCAGATTCTGTACTATCTGTTTTTTCTACTTTTTCTGGTTTAGCTTTTTTATCTGCCATATTTCTACCCTCCTACTTATAAAACCTATGTTTTCGTTTACGCAACGCTTTTACTACGCATTGTGTACTACATAGTATAGCAAGCAAATAACTATGTGAATTGCTTATGGTTATTTTCCTTGAAAAAACGGTTATGGCTTATACTATAAGTACGTATGCGAATACCCGATGCACTTGTAATGCAGCTTGTTAGCTCAACCCGTAAACTCTCCAAGGAACAGGTTGCTTATTTGCGCGCGCAAGAAGCATCACTGCATAAAACGATGCAGGAGCTTGTTATATTGGGACAAATTATTTCCGAGAGTGAGCTCACGCAATTGTACGCTCGAGAGCTAAAGATACCCTATGTTGACCTTGATCTTATTCCTATAGATTTTAATCTTCTACAACGGCTTCCCGAGCGAGTTGCACGGATGCATAGCGTGGTTCTTTTTTCTTCCAATGCAGATGGTAGCTATAACATTGCGATGTCCGATGCACCATCCAAAAAAGCCCTTGAACTGATTTCAAAGTATCTCAAAAGACCCGTACATATGCATCTTGCATCGTATACGAGTTTACAGCGATGGTTGAACCAGTACCGGGTTATTGACTCTCAGCTTGGTCCAATTGTTAGAATAAAGCGAGGCTCACACAAATCCGTTAGGGAAGTTATGGGTGTGACGCTTGCCAACGAGCTTCTAAAACAGGCGATTGCACTTACAGCAACAGACATCCACATTGAGCCTCATGAACATAGTGCCCATATTCGTCTTCGAATTGATGGCAAATTACAAGGTTACCACCCATTGTCTCTCACGCAATATGCGGCACTCACACAATATTTACTGCAAGATTTTGCCAACCTTGATAGTGCAGGTGGTGTCGCGCCAAAAGAGGCGACGTTTACGCACTCGCTTGAAGACAAGAAGTACAAGGTATCAATTGCAGTCCTTCCTGTAATTGACGGGCAAAAAATAAGTCTCTCCATTCAAGAGCAAACTGATACCCCCCGATCCCTGTCAGATCTTGGGCTATGGGGACCATCTTTATCTCGTCTTGAGCACGCACTTGCACGCACGCATGGACTTATTCTTGTAGCGGGGCCTGGAAAAGCCGGGAAGACAACGACACTGCACGGACTCCTTCAAGAAAAACACTCAACGCATATATCAATGATTGCCATTGAAGACACTTCTGCATACACTGAGCCCTACATATCGCATGTGCATGTGCGCCAAAACCATGGGTCAACATATGCTCGATGTCTAAATGCAAGTCTTAATCATGATCCTGATGTTATTCTCCTCCAACGCATCCAAGATTCGGAGACCGCTCAAGCAATAATTTCAGCAGTAGAAAAGCAACACTTAATTTGTGGCGGTATGGTCGCAACGTCTGCCCCAGAAACCATACATAAGATGGGCAGATTAGGTATCCCACCGCATGATATTGCACATTCCTTAAGCTGTGTCATTGGACAACGATTGGTGCGTAAGTTATGTCAACACTGTAAAATACAAGCGCCGATGAACGATAACACGACACAACGTGTTGCGGTCATTATGGAGCGAACGCCAGGATACACAGTTCGGGACATTCACGCTATTGAAAAAGCAGCTCAAGCTCATGCAATTGGTGACAGCAAGGAGCTCATGACATCAGCCAAAAAAGTACAGGGTGTTTGGACTAATAATCCTGAGGGGTGCGAAAACTGTCATGGAACAGGATATAGTGGCCAAACTGGTATCTTTGAGACTATGCAGTCATCTAGCACATTAGAGGCTGCGATTGTTGGCAATAAAGATACTAAAACACTTACCGATATTGCAATTAAAGACGGTATGATCCCTATGTCAATAGATGGACTCGTAAAAGTACTCCGTGGTGTCACTTCCCTTGATGAAGTTGAACATGCAATCCAGACAATCTATTGACCGAGTATTTCTTACGTTTATAATACACAGTACATATTGGTACGAAAGGTTATATGAAACGACATACAAAAGAAGACGGCTTCACGATAATTGAACTACTCGTTGTAATCTTAATTATTGGCTTCTTATCATTCCTACTCATTGTTACATCTAGCAGCTTTAAACAAAAAGAGCGCAATAACGAGCGCCAAAACGACATAAAAGCTCTTCATTTACAGCTTGAGGCGTATTTTGCTCAAAATGCAAAGTATCCAACACTTGCTAATATGAATGATGCCAACTGGCGCAAAACTGCGCTCAAGTCTATGGAGTCAGACTGGCTGAAAGATCCTCAAGGTACTAATGAACAATTTGTCGATAAGCCTACAAAAAATGCTTACGCATACGAAGTAAAAGCAGCCGACAATAGTCCATGTGACAATACGGCAAAAGATTGCACGCAATATGTTCTTACCGCAACTCTAGAAGGAAGCGGAACATTTACAAGAAATAATACTAACTAGTCAAAAAATATTACTGATATATATCAGGGTTTTGGG
>CAJAXB010000013.1 GCA_903946795.1 uncultured Candidatus Saccharibacteria bacterium
GTGTAATCAAGTCCAGCTGCAATTGGCACAAGTACGAACATATTTTCCATGCCTTTTGGAGCTACGGATGGATCGGTCTTACTTGGTGCACAGATGTATAGACTTGGGTCATCCGGCCACTGTGGCTGATCAAATATTTCTGCAAAGTTCTTTTTCCAGTTACGACTAAACAGGAGGTTATGGTGCGTCAGTGAATCATATTGCTTATCGACACCTAAGTACATAATGAGTGCACTCGGAGCAAGCGTACGTTTCTTCCAATAGCTTTCTGAATATTCACGATCTTTTTCGGACAATAGTTTTTGCTCAGTGTGGTAGATATCAGCATTACTGATGACAATATCACTTCGCATTTCTTTACCGTTAACCATAACGCCAACTGCTTTGCCGTCCTCAACAATAATCTTTTGGACATCACTATCAGTTTTAAAGGTAACGCCATATTTTTTAGCGACTTTGACAAGTGCCTTAGTGATCTCATAAATGCCGCCTTGTGGGTAATAGACGCCCATATTGAAATCAATATGGCTCATTATGTTATAAATTGCAGGGGTGTTGTAGGGGCTTGAGCCAAGAAAAACAAGAGGGTACTGCATGATCTTTTGGAGCTGTTCAGTTTTAAAGTAGCCTCGCACGTAGCGATCCATGTTCTTGAATACTGAAAGCTTGCGGCCCTCTGTTGCTACTTCACGAGTGAGAAAATCACGAACTGAATCGTAGTTCTTATACATGAAGCGATCTTTAGCAACCTCATACTGATACCCGGCTTGGTCTAGATATTTCTCAAGTTGTGAACCAGATCCTTTTTCAATTTTCTCAAGTGTTGGAATATCTTTTTTGAGGTCAGAGTAGATATCTACTTTTTCGTTTAGGTCTTTATAAAAAATTCGGTAGCTTGGCGTTAGTTTCTTGAGATCGAGGTGTTTATTAATGTCTTCGCCAAAAAGCTCAAAGAAATGTTCAAAGACATCAGGCATTAGGTACCAGCTAGGTCCACGGTCAAACGTAAAACCTTTAGCCTTGAACACGGTAGCTCGTCCGCCAATGGACTCATTCTTTTCTAAGACAGTAACCTTCCAGCCAGCTTTACCTAATATGCAGGCACTTCCAAGAGCGCCATATCCAGAACCAATGATTATTGCATGTTTTTTCATATACCCTATAGTCTACTGTCTTTAACAGATAATTGATAGAAGATAGTGGCGCAGAGTAAGAGTCCAACAGCAGATGGAACGATATGGCCAAGACAGATGTTAACTGCTGTCCAGAACCAGAGAATACCAATGCCGCTGTAGGCAAGTGTTTTTGGCATCGGTCGGTCTCCCCACATCGTTTGGATTAGTAGTGCCCCGACAGCTCCGGTAAGAAGCCAGCCAAGAAAATTCACGAGAGGTACTCCGTAGTAGAAGCCTGGATCATTCCAGGCCCAAAACCCTAATCGAACCGCAGCCGGATCGAGTACCATATCGACAAGTGTTGCAAACACAGCGGTGTAAGCTATGATTCTAAAATTATTCTTTGACTTTGTTCGTGCATACCAATGAGCAAGGATTAAGACCGGTGGATAGGCAAACGCTACAGTCCACGGTGTAATATCGAAAATCTTTGCTCCGAGCACACCAGTATATTTAAAGTCACCATAGGGAAATCCAGTTGCCAGAGCTGAAGTTTCAATAGATAGCGCATAAATACCTAATGCTAGTAGTACAACCAGACCTTGGGCTAAACCCTTACTTTTAATGACTGCATAGTAGGTAGGAAGCGCGAATAATATAACCATGACACTCGAGATATGTGACATCTCACTTGTTAGGTTTTGCCTCGTGGTAAAAAAGGCGGCAACAAATAGCGCAAAGCCGATAATAGCGATGAGGTTCTTTTTTGAGGTTTTTTTGTGATGCATTGCTACAATTAATGGTAGTATGATTCGCTGGCTATTCAAAATCTCACGTCCACGTTTTTGGGTTTATATAGCAGGCCCCTTCTTGATAGGTGTACTTGCGGCAAGTCCAGTCAATAATTGGCTGCTTATTATTTTGCTTGGCTTGTATTTTACGTTTCCAGCCAACCTGCTGATTTACGGTGTTAATGACATCTTTGACTACGAAACAGACAAACACAATCCTAAAAAAGAAGCCTACGAAGCATTGGTCAAGCCAAAAGAGCAGAAGCTCTTATGGCGCTGGATTGCGATTACGAATGCACCGTTCCTGGTACTACTTCCATTTCTTGGCAATAACGGAAGATGGGGGGTAGCAGGCTTCTTATTCTTTAGTGTCTTTTATTCGATGCCACCGATTCGCGCTAAGGTCCGGCCTTTCATAGATTCAGTATTCAATATCCTCTACATTTTTCCAGGTATTGTTGCTTATGCGGTAGTTTCCAATACAATGCCTTCCTTATACCTTTGTCTGGCAGCAGCATTTTGGTGTATGGCTATGCATGCCTACTCAGCAGTGCCAGATATTCAGGCTGACAAAAAAGCAAAGATTAGCACTATTGCAACCCAGCTCGGGAAAACCGGTACGCTACTTTTTTGTCTCATATGCTATGCGCTCGCCGCAGGTTTCTCGATATCAACATTGGGACAGTTTTCGATTGCCGCAGGTGTACTTTATGGCTTCATGATGATACTCACACTTCAAGCAAAACATGCACGGTCAGTCATGAAGCTTTATAGCCTGTTTCCATATATCAATATGAGTGTCGGAATGGGCCTCTTTTTCTGGATCCTATTAGTTGTAAAATAAACATAATCACGGTATAATAACCTTATGAATCAAGAAGAAGAACCGCAGTATTCTCTATTCCCAGACGAGTTCCCAAACCCTACAGAACCATCACCTCAAGATATAGCTGCTATGAATGCAGGATTCGCTGACCAGATCAGAGAAAACTCCGCAGGGCGTGAGGTGCACTATGATGACGCGCCTTCTGACCAAGTTATGGAAGACCTTGGATTATATAGAAACGTCCCTGGTAAAGAGACGAATACAGGAAGTGGAAACATTTCACCTCTACCTAAGCGCAGGAGATCGTTTAACGGTCCAATACCTGGAGATGATCATATTCCGATAACAAATGGTCAACCCGATGAGGATCACCGTGAATCCGCAAGAATCAATCTTCCACTAGCCCGTCAAGCAATTACAGAGGGCCCCGATCCTGACGAATCAGATTCCCATTCGCCTAGAAGTGAAGCACCTAAATCCCCAGAGGAAATAGCACGGATTGCTAGAGGAAAAATCTACGCTGATAATATTAGAAAAAATTGGGCAGCGAATAGAAAAAAATAATCTAGAAGTATAAGATATGCCCGAGAAAGAAATTGAAATTGCAGGTGGGATGCAACAGCTCCCCTTTGATAAACCTGCCCAAAAGCTGGTAGCTTTTGGTGGTTTTGTAAAACCAGAAAACTACGATATTTATGGCGATTACGATTTTGAAACTCTCACAGAATCTCAAATAGCTTGGATGAACCCGGATAAACTACGCAGTATCCTTATCTCACAAGGAAGGGGAAGTAATACGGATCTTGCAGTAGATGGCGTTTTACTAAACCAGACAGAGTATTCAAAAATAGTTCGCTCACCAAATCACCTGGGCGTATATGCCATCAATACAGTTCTAAAAGATAAAGATTTATCCAATGATGTTATGCAAAGCGGTAATCGTAATCGAATACGAGTCTTAGCTCAAAAAGAAGATGAAATGTCTACTCACAGAGATCTGATAAAAGAAAACCGTACGCTTTTAAGAGAGCTCCGTAAAGAAATTAGTATGCCTGGCTTTGCGCATAAGACACCAGAGCGAATGATGCAACTTACGAGCGTTGCCTGGAACGAATACATGAACATTTTAGACGTACTTCGTATACAGCGTGGTTGGAGTGATGAAAAACATCAGCAGGCAAAGACTGCACTAACCTTTTACTTAACCCAGGGTGCACAAAAAGATCGTGTGAAGCATTGGGATGACATGACAACACTTGCAGATCAATATATGACTGTACGTATTTCATTATTTACTAATCGTGTTAGAAAAGTGCAGGCACTAATTGACAAATATCAGGAAAGTTCCGAGGAATAAGAACATGGCCAGTTATGTAGAGAAGAAGCCTTTTTTTGTATTAGCACCAATGGATGATGTTACTGACACTGTTTTTCGACAGGTCATCGCCGATACTGCAAAGCCCGATTTATTCTTTACTGAATTCGTAAATGTAGATGGAATGCAGAGTCCAGGTCGAGAAAAAGTCTTACCTAAACTGCACTATACAAAGAAAGAGACCCCAATCATAGCTCAGCTCTGGGGCAAGACACCAGAAAATTATTATAAAACCGCTAAAGATATTGTAGCGATGGGCTTTGACGGTGTGGACATTAACATGGGTTGCCCAGCAAAACCAATAACGCAGAACGGTTGTTGCGCTGCACTTATCAATAACAGAGAACTTGCTGGGCAGATCATCGAAGCAGTGAGAGACGCGGTTGGTCCTGATTTTCCCGTTAGTGTAAAAACAAGACTTGGATACAATAAGGTTGATATGACATGGATTGAGTTTTTGCTTAAACATAAACTTAACATGTTAACTATTCACGGTAGAACGAAGGCTGAGATGTCTAAAGTCCCTGCCCGCTGGGATCTCATAGGTGAAGTCGCTTCCCTGCGCGATAAAATTAGTCCCGAAACGCTCATTGTTGGCAACGGAGATGTTATGACCTACGCACAAGGACAACGGTTAGCCAAACAGTATGGGGTAGACGGGATCATGATTGGTCGGGGTGTATTTCATGATCCGTACGTTTTTGCAGTAAACAGTCCATGGAGTGAGATGACTAAACAACAGAAAATCGACTTATATACTTCACATGTTAAGCTTTTTGCTAAGACCTGGAGTAATGGTGAACGAGCGCTCCATACGCTTAACAAATTCTGTAAAGTATATATAGAAGGATTCCCTGGCGCTAAAGATTTACGTGAAAAACTTATGAAAGCCGAATCAAGCAGTGATTTGCTAGCAATGCTTGAAGAAGCATCAGAAAAAGAATAGCGTACCGTTTAGGTACGCTATATTTGTTACTAATGAGTATTGGTGGGGGTGGTAGGAATCGAACCTACTACCAAGTGGTTATGAGCCGCCTGCTCTAACCGATGAGCTACACCCCCATTTATACCTCTACTGGATAACAGAGGTGATTATACCAGGAAATAGTGCAACTTCTCAACCTCTATTGCTATATACTAATATTAGTTATGCTCGAAAAAATAAAATCACAACTTACAAGTGAGAAATTGCAGCCGCTTAAAGATACGCAAACCCTTGGGCTTATAGCATTTGGAGTCATTGCGTTGCTTGTAAGTTGGAGTGGTGTGAAGTCAATCCAGACAAATTACGAACTGCAAAAACAAATATCTGAACTATCTCAGCAGAATGCAGTTGCTGAATTGGAAAATACTAACTTAAAATTGCGCAATGAGTACTTGAAGACTAATCA
>CAJAXB010000014.1 GCA_903946795.1 uncultured Candidatus Saccharibacteria bacterium
CCTAAAGTCGGTAACCGTAAGGAGCTGCCTAGGGTAAAATCGATGACTGGGGCTAAGTCGTAACAAGGTAGCCGTACCGGAAGGTGCGGCTGGAATACCTCCTTTTAGAGACGACTTATTACCGGCTGTTACTTCCAAATACTTTCAAATATTATTGTTCTTTAACAAGTACTATTAGTACCCGAATCAGACCCGTAGCTCAGTTGGTTAGAGCGCTACACTGATAATGTAGAGGTCACCAGTTCAACTCTGGTCGGGTCTACTAGTTAAAGTTGAAAAGTATGAGGGTTGGTGAGCAGATATGATCTTCTTATCGGCTTTATCAGCTAGCAAAACTTCAACAAATAAAAAATTTGGGGGGTTAGCTCAGTTGGCTAGAGCATCTGCCTTGCACGCAGAGGGTCATCGGTTCGACTCCGATATCCTCCACAACTTTTGTTCTTTTAAACATTTAGGATGACGGTATACAATAGTGTATGACCTAGAGGTTCGAAACCTTAACATCTGGCAATTACAATCTGTAGTAATACATTTTGTTTTAGCTCTTTGACATATTGGAAAAGCGAAAAAATCAATAACAAGAGAGGTTATGTATCTTATGCAAGTACATAACTGATAAATTTTTTAAAGCGAATAAGGGCGCATGGTGGATGCCTAGGGTCTGAGAGGCGATGAAGGACGTGGTAAGCTGCGATAAGCTACGGGGAGATGCACACGATCGATATATCCGTAGATTTCCGAATGGGACAACCCGCTATATTGAAGATATAGCACTCGAAAGAGAGCCAACCCCGAGAACTGAAACATCTAAGTACCGGGAGGAAAAGAAAACAACAGTGATTCCCCAAGTAGTGGCGAGCGAAAAGGGAAAAGCCCAAACCGAGTCGGCGTGCCGATTCGGGGTTATAGGACTGATTTTAGAAAGCATTATCAAATTGAATCATCTGGAAAGATGAGCCATAGCAGGTGATAGCCCTGTAGATACAAATTAATGTGGACGTTCAGTATCCTGAGTAATGCGGGACCGGAGGAATCTTGCATGAAGTTGCCAGCACCATCTGGTAAGGCTAAATACTCCTCAGACACCGATAGTGAACCAGTACCGTAAGGGAAAGGTGAAAAGCACCCCGAACAGGGGAGTGAAATAGTACCTGAAACCGTGCGCCTACAAGCGGTCGGAGCTCTGCAATATGAGTGACGGCGTGCCTTTTGCATAATGAGCCTACGAGTTAGTCCTAACTGGCGAGGTTAAGTTCATATTTAACGGAGCCGAAGCGAAAGCGAGTCCAAATAGGGCGATTAGTCAGTTGGGCTAGACGCGAAACTTTGTGATCTATCCATGGGCAGGTTGAAGGTTAGGTAAAACTAACTGGAGGACCGAACCCGTTGACGTTGAAAAGTCTTGGGATGACCTGTGGATAGGGGTGAAAGGCCAATCAAACTGAGAGATAGCTCGTTCTCCCCGAAATGTTTTTAGGAACAGCGTTGCATTATGAAGTTTATTAGAGGTAGAGCTACTGATTGGGCTAGGGGGCTTCACCGCCTACCAAACCCTGACAAACTCCGAATGCTAATAAATATCTGCAGCAGTGAGGCTTTGGGCGCTAAGGTCCAGGGCCGAGAGGGAAATAACCCAGATTAGCAACTAAGGTCCCTAATACGTAGTTAAGTTGATCAAACGAGGTGGGATTTCTATAACAGCCAGGATGTTGGCTTGGAAGCAGCCATTCATTTAAAGAGTGCGTAACAGCTCACTGGTCGAGAGATCCTGCACGGAAAATAATCGGGCATCAAACTACGAACCGAAGTTCTAAATTCAGCCTAGCTGAGTGGTAGGGGAGCATTCAAATCTGCACAGAAGGTGTACAGCGATGTATGCTGGAGCGATTTGAAAAGAAAATGTAGGCATAAGTAACGATAATTAAAGTGAAAAACTTTAACGCGAAAAGTCTAAGGTTTCCTGATCAACGTTAATCGGATCAGGGTTAGTCTGGTCCTTAGGAAAACCCGAAAGGGACATCTGATGGAAAGAAGGTTAATATTCCTTCACCTGCTATACATTAAAAGTGACGCAGGGACGTGGTGGTTGCGTACGGACGGAAGTGTACGCCTGAGTGGAGTCTTCGGACAAAGCGAAACCATAAAATCCCTGCCAAGAAAAGCGAGTATAGCAGCCAGTACCGGAATCCGACACAGGTAGACGGGATGAGTATTCTAACGCGCTCGGGTGAGCCGTGGAGAAGGAACTAGGCAAATTAACGCTGTAACTTCGGGATAAAGCGTACCGCAGTGATGCGGTCACAGTAAATAGGTACAACCAACTGTTTAACAAAAACACAGGGCCCTGCAAAAACGTAAGTTGACGTATAGAGCCTGAAACCTGCCCGGTGCTGGAAGGTTAAGGAAGGGTGTTCGGCGCAAGCCAAAGCTCCTGACTGAAGCCCCAGTAAACGGCGGCCGTAACTATAACGGTCCTAAGGTAGCGAAATTCCTTGTCGGGTAAGTTCCGACCTGCACGAATGGTCTAATGAGTTGTACACTGTCTCCTCCACGAGCCCGGTGAAATTGTAGTATCGGTGAAGATGCCGGTTACCCGCCACGGGACGGAAAGACCCCGTGAACCTTCACTACAACTTTGCATTGATTTTGAGCAACAAATGTGTAGGATAGTTGGGAGACTTTGAAGCAGCATCGCCAGGTGTTGTGGAGTCATCGTTGAAATACCAACCTTTTGTTGCTTAGAACCTAACCCTGAACAAGGGGACATTGCATGGTGGGTAGTTTGACTGGGGTGGTCGCCTCCTAAAAAGTAACGGAGGCTCGCAAAGGTACCCTCAGTACGGTTGGTAATCGTACGCAGAGCGCATTAGTAAAAGGGTGCTTGACTGTGAGACAAACACGTCGAGCAGGAGCGAAAGCTGGCTAAAGTGATCCGGTGTTTCTGCATGGAAGGGACATCGCTCAAAGGATAAAAGGTACTCCGGGGATAACAGGCTGATCTTACCCAAGAGCTCATATCGACGGTAAGGTTTGGCACCTCGATGTCGGTTCGTCACATCCTGGGGCTGGAGAAGGTCCCAAGGGTTCGGCTGTTCGCCGATTAAAGTGGCACGTGAACTGGGTTCAGAACGTCGCAAGACAGTTCGGTCC
>CAJAXB010000015.1 GCA_903946795.1 uncultured Candidatus Saccharibacteria bacterium
ACGACCCCAGTAAGAATTGTTGGTAGAAGATTTAGCATAAACGTAGCACCTGTCACAGTTCGCCGTAAAAAAATAATAGTTAGAAGAGCAGGGAGAACAAGCAGTACAATAAGGACGATTGATTCGGCAGTGAAACTGTAATTTGAATAGAATGACTGGACTAGGTCCAATGTAGCCTTACTGGCAAAAGTTGCGAGCACACTTCCAGCACATAGAGCCATAAAAACAAGTGCTGCTCTTGTTTTTAGAATGAGCATCAGTACAACTGGAACAGCAGTAATCACTGCCATAAGGATAAGCGGATTCATACTAATATTCTAGCATGGACGAGTTTGTATGTTATGCACCTACGCGGTCTTTGCGTCGTTTTGCTTTAGCGTTTTGCTCAATATATTCAATTATTTTTTCAGCGACATTTCGGCCTGTTACTTTTTCAATACCAAAACCTGGGCTTGGATTTACTTCCAGCACAAGAGGACCTCTTTCAGAACGCATCATATCTACACCGCAAATTGAAAGCCCCATTGCCTTAGCTGCTTTCAGTGCAGTCTTTCGCTCTTCGTCAGTAAGCTTAACGCTAGTACCTTCCCCGCCCTGATGGAGATTAGAACGGAAATCATCGTCAAGACTCTGTCGTTTCATGCTTGCAACTACACGTCCACCTACTACAAAAGCACGTATATCCATACCTGCAGATTCTTGTACGAATTCCTGCACCAAAAAGTTCACACCTTCGACATAGAAAGCTTGCATTACAGCTTGGGCAGCTTTTTTAGTTTCTGCGAGCACAACTCCATTGCCATGAGTACCGCGAGCAACCTTAATAATGAGCGGTGCTCCACCAGCCTGCTCTACAACATCATCGAGATCAGTTGTTTCACGAGCGAACACTGTCTTTGGAATTCCAACATCTGCTCGTGCAAGAATCTGCATTGATCGCAACTTGTCACGTGATCGGTTAATTGAAATGGAGCTTACAGTTGTGTATACACCCTGCATCTCAAACTGACGAACAATCGCAGTACCATACTTAGTAATACTCTGCCCAACACGAGGAATAATTGCATCTATATCAGTAAGATCTTCACCACGATATCGAACAACCGGACGGCTTTTTTCTACAGTTACATAACATTCAGCATGATTAATAACACGAACCGTATGGCCGCGCTCAATAGCGACTTCTTTTAGTCGCTTTGTTGAGTAGTTTCCTGGTCCGCGGGATAAGATTGCAATATTCATGTATCTATTCCTTCCTCCTCGTCTAGAGGCAATTCAATTCCAAATTGATTCTTAAGTTTTCTTTTATTTATTCCTGTTTTCGCTGGATCTACCAGAAAATCATGATTCAATAATCTACGCCCAATGAGGATAGGGTATACATTATTCTTGCGATCTGCAAGGCTAAAGCTCGCTAACAATGTTTTAGAGCCTAAGCGAACGCGTAGTTTTACTTCATATCGCTCTTCACTATTACCAAAAGAGTTTGTTACGGTAATTTTTGAGAAACGAGCAGTTGTAATTCGTTCGATATCCTGAGTACACGCTGGATGTCCTTCAAGAAGGCTAAAGCTCAACGTATTGTCGTCATTAAGCGTAATGCTTGAAGCATGGACAGAAGATCGGTATGCGCCAGTATCAGTTTTTGCGGGAATATTAAGAATGCCGTAATCAACAAAATCCATCGATTCAGCCCGTCCGATAATTTCCTTCTGAGAGTCCTTTTTTGAAACCATAGCGATATCTTCCCTGCCCTTTAATTATTACATTTTACTAGTTGCATATTTTAACATACTTTTGTATTTTAAGCAATACCTTTTTACGCCCTTTGAGAGGTGTTATTTCGTATTGTATAAGGGTATTTTTGTAAACACAATACTATATCACGCAACGAAGAGCTTTATGACAGGAAGAGATGTGAATTTCGCTATCTTTATCAATGGTATAGATCTCTCCATCAAGCTGAATATTTAGAGGGTGAGTAGTAATGCAAGAATAAGAGCTCGTCCGATCCTCATGCGCCATAACACCCGCAACGGACTTAACGAGCGTACCCATAAGCTTTACGACATTTGCATCTGATGTAAGTATTTCGAACAGTCCATCATCTACTTTGGCAGTTTTCGATAATGATAAGACTTTAGACATTTTACCTACATTACTCAATATAATACTTTGATACTCAAGCGCATGATCTCCGACAACGATTGTGAACGGCTTATTTTTTACAAACGTTTTTAAAAAGATAAGTAACTCATTGGTTGAATTAAGATCTACCTCGTTAAGGGCTTTACCAACTTCAGAAGAGAGCCCGAATCCAATATATGAATGAGCATATTTATGCCATGGCCTTCCATTAATTCGTGATTCGATCTTAAGTACATCAATAGTTTGCACAGTTCCTGATTCAATGCGATCAATAACGTGAGGCTGGTGCAGCTGCTTGTAGTGATCGTTAGCGTTTCCAGATGGAAGTAGACCTGTAACGGGTGTATGTGCAGCATCTGCGGCTTCTAGTGCGCCATTGATAACCTCATGATAACCGCCATCGCCACTTGATGAAATAATGAGCGGACGAGCTTCACGCTTTGTTATTTCATATGCTATTTTGCGTGCATGGTCAGGGCGCTCTGTCACGATGAGTTTTACTACGTCTTTATATTGAGTGCGTTCTAATTTTTTTGCGATAGCACGCGCATTTAACTCACTCTCGCCGGTGCTGAAATCATTGTAAATTATTGTTATAGAACTGTATTCGTTCATTACACTTAGTATAGCCTGAATTATTATTTTATCGCCCATATAGATTGCTATACTACTACTTATGATCTACGTGCTTCACTCTTCAAAAACAATGCAGACAGTTGGGGGTGGTCACGAGCTAACACAAATACCACTATTCTTGCTCAACGCCGAGGAACTACACACTTTTCTTGCGTCCTTGAGTACCTCACAACTTCAAGACTTGATGCATGTTTCAGAAAATTTGGCTAAGAGCATTCATAAGCAAGTGCATGGTTGGAATACAGAACCACAAACACAGACTTTAGCGATTGATAGCTTTAGAGGGGATATTTTTAGCGGGCTCAGAGCGTCTTCATTATCTGCATCGGAACGGGCCTACGCTAACCAGCATTTAATCTTTCTCTCGGGGCTATACGGGCTTATACGGCCATTTGATAGTATCATGCCGTATAGACTTGAAATGGGTTATTCACTCAAAGGTTTCAAAACGACTTCTTTATATGAATATTGGGGCACTAAAATTGCTGACACTGTTTCTGACCAAACTATTCTTAACTTAAGCTCAGTCGAATACTCGAAAGTGCTCACAAAATATATTGCAAAAGATAAAATATATAGTCCCCGCTTTCTATCATTAGACAGTAAAACAAACACATATAAAAATGTTGCGGTTCATGCAAAAATTGCCCGAGGAGCATTTGCTCGATGGGCTATTCAAAATCGTATAAGCGACCCCAAAAAACTAATCGAATTTAAAGATTTAGGTTATATCTATAATAAAAAGCTTAGTTCCGAACACGGTCCAACATTTACCTGTGAAATTTTTCAAGGTCTTGGACTGAGTGTCCGAATGCAGGCTTAGCTGTATTTAGCAGCAACTTGGTCTTTATTAATCCCGTTCACGACATTCGTAAAACCCTGTGATTCAAGAATCTGCTTCGATACATTTGAGCGGCTACCTGACACGCAGTACAAAATAATTTCTGTGTCTTTTGCTACATCTTTTAGTTGATCGGAGCCCTGCATTATTTCCGCTGGTGGAATATTGATAGCTCCATCAACGTGGCCACGTGCAAATTCTTCAGGTTCGCGTACGTCGATTATAATTCTCTGCATATTTAGACTGTTGAAGAATTTGATTTATGTTGTTTATTGTATGAATCTAGCAAATGTACACATTCCTTTTCCAAAATGCCGCCCTTGACAACCATGCTATTGCCATCGCGTAGGTTCATTCGCTTTGCTTCATCTTCGTCATGAAATTTTCCTTTAATATCTACTAATGATGAGTCGACATCCTTATGGTAGGCTCCAAAAAAAATGCGAGGTATGCGTGCCCATGCAGCAGCACTCAAACACATGTGACATGATTCAAGGGTCGTATAAATAGTGTAGTCGTGAAGATTATTTGTTTTAAGCTTTTTAGCTGCCTCTTTAATGCAATTAACCTCCGCATGGGCAGTAGGATCATTTGTATGATTTGCAGTACTACCGCCTCGTGCAATGACCTCACCCGTTGATTCTTCAACTAGAACGGCTCCAATTGCTACCCCGCCCTCCAGCTGGGCTTCCTTAGCCGCCCTAATGGCTTCGCGCATATAATCTTCTCGTGATTGCAGACTCATGATTGCTTTCCTTTTTCTATAGCAGTTATTCGTGCTTTAAGTAATTTCTCAATGAGATCGTCTGGGAGTGGATGGTCCAACGTAAACTGAATAGTTCCTTTCGAGACCGTATACGAAGCAAGTTCATCTTTTAACGCTTCGATGGGAAAGGCAGTAGGGAACACGCTCAAGTGATCTTTAAATGCTGCAAAGTAGATCAATGGTTTGCCCTGATAGGTAAATGCCGGCATGTCATAACTAAAGGCTTCTTCTGCATCTGGAACGTGTTTGTGAATTAGCGCACGGATATGCTGCAAGGCTGCTTTATTTTCTGGCGAAAGGGCGTTTAGGTAGATATCGATATGAGACATTAGCTACATTGTAGCAAAGTGAAATGGTTATTCTCTATTGATATCTTTTTCGAACGACAAACCCAGCTGCAGATAGGCTCACTACAAGAGCAATAGCCGCGAGAGGATTATTATGATCTTCAGTACTCTTTTCAAGTCCAGTACTAGGTGCACCAACCGTAATCAAGGAAAGCATTATTGGATCTTTAATTATCTTATTAGCAACTCCATCACTATCCAATGTTCCACCGTCTGTGATATTGTATGTGACCGTTGTTTTGGTGACACCACCGATTGAACGAGTACCAAATGTTGCACCACTTACCGTTTGAAAATTTTTCGTGGTTGGATTGTAGTAACGTAGCACGGATTTCGAAGTGTCATATACCTTATCGTAGATAACTGTGATCGGCACAGTCATACCTGCAGTCGGGCAATAGACTTCAAAGCCAGTAGTTGTTGTAAGTTGTGGCGCAAACCCAGTGTCTGTCTGTGAGCTATAAGGATTAGACCACTGTGGATTCTCAATTGTGCAATTTGAATTTGCAGGAGTTTCTATAGTACTCCACACGTCTGCGTCATTGGGAAGAGATTTAACATATGCCTGGTAGGAATCATCAATGCCATCGCCGTTTGCGTCACCATTGTTTGGGACATTGCTTGGAACCAACATTGCCTGTAACCCGCGCAGAGTTGGGTAGTCGTTTTCTTGTGCTTGCCATATTGTATTAAAATCCCAAGTATCTATTGGTGTAGTGGTGTTATCGCCTTTCCATACTTCAGGTGCTGCCTGACTATTTGTCGCACCGCTGCACGTATTTGAACCGCCCCAAACACAGTTGCCGGTACCAATTCTATACAAATCAAACCAGTTATTAGTCGATATTCCATTATCTCCTGAGCCCCATAATCCGCCTACCCCGCCTATTCCATTAGCTAAAGATGCCGAGAATGAGTCAGTTACAGTGCCTTCAAAGAATCCGCCGATAAGACCACCAGCGCTCGCTTGTGTGCCGTCAAAATTGATTGTCGATGAACTATATATCCTACTAACCTGTGCTCCAGTTGAGAACATTCCGCCAATTGCACCACCTGAGTAGCTAATCGCAGGGTTGACAGTACCGTCCACAAAGCTATCTTCAATAACAACTTCATCTAGAAACACACCGCCTACAAGGCCACCTAAATATCCGACTGGTGCACTTACTGAACCGCTGAAAGAACTCTTCGTAAAAGAAAAAGAGCCTGTGCCTCCAAATATCATACCTACAAGGCCACCAGTGTAGCCCCCTTCTGTAGCAATATCCATATTTGAATGTACGTTAGTAATGAGCGTTGCACCTCCGGCAATCCCAACTATGCTTCCAGCTGTATTTGTACTTGTTATCGATCCACTTTCGATGCGAAAATCTTTTATTGTTGCATTCTTTGCAGATGTAAATAGTCCTAAGCCATTAATTGTGAGGTTTTTAATTGTGTGGTTATTGCCAAACAGTTTACCTGTAAAGTCACTGATATTGTATATGCCGATACTTGTAAACTCCACACCTTCACAATCAATATTTGAAACAAGTTCATAGGTTGCATCTATGTGATCATTCATTGACTGTAGTTGTGCACAGTTTGCTATTCTATAGGGGCTCTCGTCAGTACCGTCACCGTAGCCTGAAAATGGAGTTGCACCATTCGCGTATGCTGTTACTGGACGTAAGCCAATACTCAAAACGCTCAATACCAAAACTGCAACCAGTGAAATCGCCCCAAACCTTGTACGTTTCATTTTTTACCTCAAAAACTAAACTATGGTCTCATTGTACCACCAACCATAAGCAATACAAGAAAATGAGGATACGCTATACTAGGCTTCTATGGAGACGAGCTCAGCTACATCAGTATTGCGGCTACGTATAGGCGTAGTATTGCTATTTATTTGGTGGGTGCCAATTTGGATTATTGGACCTCAGCTTGCTAACGTACTAGGTCTTGACCCTAATCATACCCGCATAATTATCATGCTCATACAAACAATAATTGGCTTTATCGGGGCTATCATTGTCGGCAAGCAAGTCGCTGTAATCGTCAGAAAAAATCCGTTCAAAAAAATGCCAGGAGTGATCTGGAAGGCGCTCCGCTACGGATCTATCGGATAGCTACTTATACGGCTTAATGCCGAACAGTTGATCGACGGTCACAAAAGTATAGCCGTCTGCTGTAAGTGCACTCACGGTATGCTTTACGCTTTCGACAGTTTCTTTGCGGGCTGCCCCCTTCCCGTTGTATCCGTCATGAAATATTAAAATACCTCCAGGCCGAGCTCTTGTGACTGCAGTCTTTGCAATCTTTTCTGGTGATACGTGAAATACTTCTAGATTATTGCAAAAGAGTCCGGAAACAGGGAACAAACCCATGTTTTTTGCAGAACGAAGGAGCAGGGGAGTTCTAAAAAGCCAAGGTGGGCGGAATAACGCAGGCTCCTTCCCTAGTACTTGCTTAAACTCTGCTTGAGATTCTTGTAACTCCGTACGGAAACTCGGTTGCGTAAAATACTTAAGAAAACTATGGCTCTGTGAATGATTGCCAATAACATGACCCGTATCATACATTCTTTTCGTTAACTTCGGTTCTTGCTTTACGGCTTTTCCAACTTGGAAGAATGTAGCCTTAATATTTCGTGAATCCAAATAGTCAACAATCTCAGATGTATACGGCTCATTGGGCCCATCATCAAAAGTAAGAGCAATGACTTTTTTAGTTTCATTAACTTTTTTATATGGAAACGCTCCAAATACTTTTGAATATGGCGACATGAAAAGCCAGTAGAGTAAAAAAGTAATTACACCAAACAAACTAATGATGAAGATGATCATCTTTTACTTATCTCCTTTAATTTTGTTTGGAATTTTTCTCGAATATTAGGAGCTGAACCTATAATCTGCGCCTTGAAAATACGACTTAATAAATACTCGAGGAGATAGTAATAAATGAGCGTAACGAATAGATTATAAAAAAGTCCCCGCCTTAATCTTCTGGATGATGTGTATGTTGGGTTAGTATTATCGAAGACTATCTTTCCTTTTTTCTTGATTTTGCGTAGTAAATCAAGCTCATCTCCGCCCTGCGTAAGTTTTGTATCATAGCCTTCCCATGCACTTTTCTTAAATGCAGTATTAGTTGCAGTTATATAGAATGGTCTCCCAATGACTTTAGCTACTAGGCTTACGCTACCAAACAAAATACGAGGATATATTGCACCCCAATAGGGAGGATCAACGAATCGGCAAGGCCCCATAACTGCAACGACATTTTTTTCTTGAAAATTAGCATCTATAGTCTGTAGCCACGAAGGGCTGAATACAGTATCTGCATCAGTAGAAATAACTATTTCACCCGTAGCTGCTTCAGTCCCCTTTTGCCGAGCCCAGCAAACTCCGGGATGTTTTGCATGCACAACTCTTGCTCCAAGCTTTTTAACAAGATCGGCCGTACCGTCGGTGCTATTATTATCGGCAACTATTATTTCATAATCGCCTTTATAGTCTTGGTCTTGGAGTGACTTAATAGTATCACCAATATATTCCTCTTCGTTATAGGCTGGAATAACAATGCTAAAACGCGGCTTATTATGTTTCACAAATTATTGACTCTTTTTTGTAAACGTAAACCAACAAAAATCAATATTGCACCGGCAATTATGCCTACGGGAATACTTAATAACGAAACTATATTAACGATTGCAATTTGGGTAGAGTCTGTTTCTGGCCGCAGTATAGATCTCATTACTATTTGAAATAAAATACTTATTATGGGAAATACGCTTAGAGTTAGAATTATGAAACCCACTTTAGTAATACGCTTGCCTTTTCTTTCCTGAGATTGACTACTTTGCGACATTTTTATTCCTTATGGTTACTCTGACCAACTATACCAGCTAAGGAATATACTTGGCTACGAGATAATCACTAACGGCGTACGGCTACATGATTAAAGATATAGCATTTACTCTGGGAGTTTTATGCGCTTCATAATCAATCCAAGAAAAGTACTCTTTCAAAAAACTACTGTTTTTTACTACTGTATGCAGCCCGCCATCTACCATCTTTTTTAGCAGCCTCTACATGCACCATGCCACTAGGCTGCATTCTTCCTTGAGTAAAAAGTTTTTGGACTTTAGCTACATTAATTTTAGACCACACACTCTTTGGTCTTCTCGGCGTATATCTAACTAAGTAAGATTCTTCATCATATTTATTAATAAGTCCGTCAATCCAGCCAAAGCAAAGGGCTACATCTAACGCTTCATCGTAATGAATAGTTGGTATTTTTGAATCTTTCTTATAAAAACGCAGCCAAAATCCAGTCGATTGCTGATAATGATTTGATAGCCAATTCCAGAAATCTGCTTCTGTTTCAAATGAATATACCGGTAGGTCTTTGTGTGTTAATTTTATTTTAGCATTCACTTAAAGAACTATACATCAAGAAAACGAAAAATATAATGCATAACAATAATCAACAGTTATCTATTTTTAATACCATCAAGTCGTAGCACATCGCTGTCGTCACTATGTGTACTTCCGCTATTAACATGCTTGTCATTAATCTTGGGACCATTCTTAATCACATGAACTAGTGCCATTGCGTGACCCCGTCCTAAGTCAAAGTCTTTTTTGAGCCACTCGACTATTTCACTTGGCTTTGTGTCATAGCTAAAGCCTTTTACGTGTGCTAAATCGATAAGTTCCTTAGGAGTTTTACCTGTTTTTGTTTCTATATTATCTAGATATGCTTGGAATGACATTATATATATCTTATCAAAAAACGGAGACAAAAGTCTCTGTTTAAGTGTATGCGATATTGGAGGTCCTTAGTCTTGTCCATAGCAACTAAAATAAACAGAGGTGGGCGATTATATATTGTAAACTTGATTTAGTCACTAGCGACTAGAGTGTTTAGCATTTTTTTGGCACGACCTGCAACTGATTTTCTGTCACTTTTTGAAAAATTTTCTAACCTAGGAATGATCCACATTCTTAGCTTTTCATCGTCTTTTGCCCAAGCTGATAATGTTTCAATCGTCGTATTTTGAACGATCCAATCGTCACTTTTATTAAGATTATTTTTTAGTATTTCTTTTGCCTTTTCTAGCTGTGGCTCAGACATATCATCTTCTAACCACAAGAATAATTGAGCTAGTGTCCATTGCGTAGAGGCTTGGTTGATTTTTTAAATATTTATTAGGAATTTATCGATATATGATACAAGCCAGTCAGGATGCTCTTTGCATATACGCTTCATAGCATTTGATACTCGTAATCGCACCACTTCATCATCAGAGTAGTAACATTGATATAAGTCTTCTAGCTTTTTTCTGTCGGCCAGTATTAGATTTACAACTTCAACTGTGTTGCCAAGTGAATTTGGGTGCCCACCAGTGAGCATTTCTTCAAATGTGTTGATTTTAGCCATGAGTATATTGTATCAAAATTATTCCAACCAAGTCTAGAACTAAATAACAGATACAAATTAGTGGCAATAGAACAGAAGTGTTGCTATTGGAACTAACAGGTATCTGTTTAAATATCTTTGGAGGGCTATAGTAGATGCTATCGCAACTGACTTGTCTTTAAACTCTGCAGGTATTCGTCAGCTTGTTTCTGGTTACGAAAAATCAATACGTTCTTATGGTTATTCCATTTATTAATTTGTTTGTGTGTTTTTGGTAGTTCATTCTTTCTATACGTAAGAATATATCCAACAAATTCCAGTGGCAACCTCTCTTTCCAGTTTTTGGGCATTTCAGGCCTTGAATTAAAGCGATAATTCAATCGTCTTAAAATTGCATGATATAGACAAATATAGGTCGGAAAATCTAGAAAGATTATTGTGTCCGAAGCTTCAAATCGGGCTTTAAATGTATCGTTAAAGTCACCATCAATTATCCACTTACTTCCAGATGTAGCTACTTCGATCTTCTTGTTCCAATTATTCTTGTCTGTTTTATAGCTACCGTTAGGATCGTGATAAATGCTGTCTAAATTTATTAAAGGAAGCTTGGTTATTCTATGTAGTTTTGCGGAAAAGACACTTTTGCCAGCACCTGGGCAACCAATTACTGAAATTCTCTGCATACATACATTATATCAATAAGCCGAGGGGTATTACATCTGTTTTAAGTATAATCGATATTGGAGGTCCACAGTAGATGCTATTGCAACTATTTTTAACGGGAAGAAACAAGCTATTTAGTTGTGCTTGCCAAGACCCGTATTAGGCGCTCCAACTACATTAACCGCTAAACCTGCAGGGTCAGTAATCAGACCGTCTTCTAGTCCGTCAGCATCACGGGAGCTACCGTCTTTTACAGTGTAAGTTACACGTGTTGCTGGTTGATTCTCGATAGTAATTTGCTCCAAAACTGCGTCGGCTATGGTGAAGTAAGCTCCAGTTGTTGGATTGTATTTGCGAATTGTTACTTCTCCGGGAGTAACTCCAAAGTAGGTCTGTGTGACTGTTGTCGTAAAGCCAGCCTGGCCACAATCGGCGTTAAAGCCTACTAATCCATTCGGATAGTCGTAGGCCACATCATTTGGAGCACCACCATCAAGCTCTTGCTTGAAAAGAGCTTCGAACGTACACTCAGCTGATAGCTCTAGCTTTATAGGTTTATTGGTTTGCGGACTGATGAACGCTACACTGTTTTCAGCACAACCCAAGTCCCACTGGAGACATGGAAAGCCCTCATTATAACTGTCATATCGTGACCAAATAGCATCAAAATCAAACTCAGTCATTGGCCCGTTGGTGGTTGATTTAAAGTAATTAACATTGTTTTCAATTTTTGTGCAGTTGTCGTTACCAAGCTGATACCCACCATCCTGATAGTTATAACATGGCATATCGGGATCATCGCTGTCGGTCAGATTCCAATAAACATTGTCTACAAATGGACTTGAAGCAAGTGATATCTCGCCAATTATACCTCCAGAAATCGTGCCAACTACAGATCCACTAGCAAACGAATCTTTAACATTGATATTGTTATTGCTTAGGTTGTGATATCCGCTAATACCGCCAACATAATTATGACTAGCGTTAACAATTTCTCCAGTTGAATAGGTTCTCTCTAGTGAGGCACCTTGTGACTGACCGACAATTCCACCTGTGTAGTCACCATTGCCCGTGACATCCCCCCTAGAATAACTGTCGGTAATAGAAACAATATTCATATAGCCAACCAATCCACCTACATAATAATTACCCTCAACACTTCCGGTGGCGTACGATTGATTAATAGATCCATCATAAATTGCCCCAACCAGACCACCAGCATTACTATTGCTTGTAAGTACGTTTCCGGATGCGCTTGATTGACTAATTTCAGAATTATCATATAATTCGCCGGCCAAACCGCCAGCTGTACAGTTAGCTGTAACATTTCCGGTTGCCTGAGTCCCGATTATGTCTTTAGCCCTATTGGATCCAACAACACCCCCTGCATTACAACTACTTACCGTCACATCAACATCGGCTGATGAATCTACGATAGTACTGTTTGATGGATTATCGGTGCCGACGTATTCACGCGTGTTCCAGGTGTCTAGATATGACTTGTTTTCAGGGGTGTCAGGATACTGAGTATTTAGGTCATAGGTGCCCATCCCTTGGTACGGCAGAGGATCGACATGCGTACCAAGTGTACCCAGATTTGCATGCTTATACAGTGCTTGGTTGTTAAGTATAAAGCTGCGTTCTTTTCCTTCTGGGACGGCGTTATATGGGAATTCAACATTTAGCTGGTCGCCATAGCGCATAACTGCATATTGATCATCTTTGCTTTGTAATAGCGGCGTGACGTCACCGTATTTGGTGAACTTACCATATTGATTCTTAAACTGAGTAGCTGGATAGGGCTTTACATCGTAATAGTCGTGGTCGTTAAAATGAGATCGATCAATTGCTGTAAACCCATGGAAATCAAGATCAACCGACTCTGGCTCGTAGGTATTTGTTTCTACAGGAACTTGTGGAGAAGTATCGATGGCAAAGTAGTTGGCCTGCAAGGTGTCGAAGCCGACTTTTACTTGATAGTTGTCACTGAGGAACTTACCGGTCAGATCAATAGTTCGAAGCCTTGGTGAGCCATCACTACCAATGTCGTTTTTGTTATAAATCTCTACCCAGTTACCGTTTTGATCTTTTACCTGAACGGTACGCAACTTACTCTCTGGAGTCTCATCGTAATTTCGAGCACCACGCATTACAAGCTGAACATTCTCGTCCTTACTAGCCGAAAGGTCGCCGAAGTCCATGACCCAATAGTTAACTTTACTGTCGTCTTTGTAACTCCATTTGTCGTCGTAGCTTCCGAGACTGTCTTTGCAGTCATTACCGTATTTGTCTACACAGGACTGCATAGTATTTGTCGGGGTGTCGCTGATTGTCCTTAGATCGTCTTTTGTAGTATTACGGAACAAGGGCGATACAACGCTGTAGCCTGGCTGATGGTCGAAAGTCATCAATGATAATTGGTCGTAGTAGACAATCTCGTTATATTCCTGCGCAATCTTCATGGAATATTTGCCGTCTTTTGGCGCCAAAGCACTTTTGTCTATCTGGGCTAAATCTTCAGCATTAGTATAGCGAGGTAACTGACCTCCGACATCATCTGTATAGATATACTTACTTCCGTTCCAGGTATAGACAAGCGGACTAGAGTTGTCTAGGTTGCCGATCGGCACATGCTGACCAACTAGACCACCAGAGGTACGATATCCATTAACCGTTCCGCTGGCATGGACGTTTTCGAGGTGCCCTACCAAACCACCGGCCACAGCTCCGACATACCAATCTCCTGTAATATCAGCATTGGATAGGGTGAAGTTCTCTACGGTTGCGCCATCATCAATGACTCCAAACAGCCCAATGTTGCTCTGGTTGGGACGATCTATGAAAAGACCCGAAATAGTAAAGTTTTGGCCATCGAATGTTCCGGTAAACGAGGTTGGCGAACCTTGGTTACTATAGTAGGTGCCGATTGGCTCAAATCCATAACCATCTCCCCATATACCAACATTGTTAAAACCCGGAGTACCTGGATTAGTTAGCGAACAATCGATGTCATTGCCTAGGATGTAATCTTCGTTTAGAGGATAAGCGTTGTTGATACCTATTTGAGCCAATTCATCACACGTATTTATTTCTATCTCACCTACGGCATTCACATTAGGAGGAAATGCATTGAACCCAATTAAACTACTAAAAATTAAGGCAATAAAAAATGCCTTCACTCTTTTAAACATTAATTTCCCCTTTGTTTTGTAACTCGCAAGCACTACCAAGCCCTTTATTCCTACCTATTAGCACTATTGTATCAATAAACATTAACGCTTTCCAACAAAGCCGGTATTTGGTGTACTTACAACTTGCGATGCGAGCCCTGCTGGATCGGCAATTTGTCCTGGCTCATCGTCCATGTCTAAATCTCCTCCGTCAGTTATTTGATACGAAGCAACTGTAACTATATGGCCGTCGATGGTTACTTCTTCTAGTGTAGCTCCGTATGTGCCGGTTAGGTTGAAATAGATATTTGTGAATGGATTGAATTTACGGACAATTAATTATGTACTTAGATAGTTGGAGGGCCATCGTGAACGCTATTGCAACTGTAATAATTGCGATGGAGCTATAAACATGCCGTGAGAATTCTTTTTCAATGCTATTTCGTTTATAACTGCATTTGTATTTAGTGCACCATAAATATGAGGGAAAAGTCCATCACGACCACTCAGGGCTTTTTCAAATTTTACCTCAGCAGTAACTTTATCTGTATCAACTACAAGTAGGATTAAATTATCAAAATTTCTAAAATGACGATTAGCTATGTCAATTGTTTGATTGGGATTTGAGCAATGAATAAAACCTACTTCATCTAGTGTCGAGGTAACAGTCGATTGTACATACTTTCCTGACTGCCTAGCTTTTTTCCAGACTGAATCTTGAGCAATTACGATTATTGGTTTTTGCATAAAGATATAATAACAAAAAGACGCTTTCGCGTCTTTGAAGCATAAGCGTTTTGGAGGTCCATTGTCTTGTCTATCGCAACCGAGATCAAGTTTGTTAGGAATTTGACGTTTTAATATTTTTTGAGATTAACGATAGAACTAAAGCAATTATCAATACTGGTATTAGTAGCTTAGTTGAAATAGCTCCTGGTGGTGTGTGCTCAGAAATAACTGGTTTTAGTTGGCCGACTCCATAACGCAAAAACTGTTCAAGCAATAATAGTAATATGGCTAATGGTGTCAAAAACTTATATCGAATAATGATAACCCAACATAGTATTGCCATAAGTAGTTGGCTACTACCCCATTGTCCAAATATCGCAATTATATTTGAGCCACCAGCAACAGAGGTATTAATTCCTGCAATAGAGTGGGCTCCTCCGTCGCTAGCAAACATGTGAATAAGGCTTCGTACTGTATTAACAACAGTTAGCAGTATTAAAAAATAATATGCAATTTCCTGGCCTTGATATTTATTATTAGTTTTTGGAACAATATTCTGTACGGTAATTTTCATAATAAAATTGTAACAAAAAACAGAGACATTTAATCTCTGTTTTAAGCATATTCGTATTGGAGGGCCAGGAGGGACTCGAACCCTCGACACCCTGCTTAAGAGGCAGGTGCTCTAACCAGCTGAGCTACTGGCCCATATCTTTAATAAGACGCTGTAAATAGTAACATATTACCTCTGTTTATGCAATCAGTCTGACTCGTCTTTTTCCAGATTTATTGGGACCGTAAGAGTGAATGTGGATCCTTTTTTAAGTTCTGATTCTAGACCTAGTTCTCCATGAATATGTCGGGCTAGCTTTGCTGTAATAAATAGACCAAGTCCGGTACCGTTAGTAGATCTCGTAAGCGGGTCTTCCGAACGCCAGAATTTATCATACACTTTAGCTTGTTCGCTTTTTGCTATGCCGTTTCCGGTATCTTTTACTGCAACAATAATATTATTGCCTTTTTTGTTGATTGTAACCGTGATGCCGCCTTGTTGCGTATACTTTATTGCATTAGTAACAAAGTTCTGCATGATCTCTTTGAAGTAAAGTTTATTAGTAGAAATTTTATCTACTGCCGGATCAATAGCAATCTTGAGATATAACCCCTTCTTTGCCGCTTGTGCGGTATATAGTTGTTCTATTTCTTTAATGATATCGCCAACCTTAAAAGTTTGAATCTCCATCTTTGTATCGCTTCGCTCTGCTCTTGAAAGAGCCGTTAAGTCATTAACCATATCAGCAAGAAAGACAACTTGGTCATGCGCTTTAGTTACAGATTCTTTGATATCTTCTACTGCAAGTTTAGGCTTATCGACAAGAAGCATACCCATAGATAGCTCACCTTCGGCAATAGTAATTGGAGTGCGGAGCTCGTGACTCACTTCAGAAATGAACATATCTTTTTCTTCGTCGAGTGATTTCTCTTTCGTGATGTCTCTTAATAAGAGCGTGTAGCCCTCTTTCTTAGAGAATAAGGATGTGCCTTTAATCGTACTAATACTGAGATCCAGAGAAATTTGATCTGTGCTTCCTACTGGCAATACAAGATCTTTTCGTCTTTGAATGTTTGTTGTACTCTCAAGCTCTTTGAAAATATCAATCGTATTTCCTTTTGAATCTTTAAGTTTCAAAATACTTCTTATATGTTTTCCAGTAAGTGTCATGTGTGTATCTAATAGATTTAGGGCGGCAGCATTGTATGCCAAAATATATCCTCTCCCATCTGTCGTAATCACTGGATCATACATCGTATTAATAAGCCCAAGCAGTCGGGCTCTTTCTCGCTCTACCTGATCTACCTTAGATTCCATATCTGTACGTTTTTGTACATTTGAAAAAACGAGTTGTGTAAGGATAATACTGACGATAAGGAGTAGTATGTATTGCGGTACAATTTTATTGAATGAAGCTATGGTAAGGCCATTATCCTGGTACTGAACACCCATGACGAGCGCAGCCCATAGTGCAATAGAGCTATACACAACTCCTTTAGCCTGATAGCTAAAGTAGGTGAGGTAGATCAGTAATACCCATATATACAAAAAGTAAGATAGCGTTGGCACAATAAAAATAAGTACAAAACAAAGTATCCAGTGGTAGGCATAGATTGATGCAGCTTTTGAAACATGGGGCCGTACACTCGGTAAAAGATGCGCGCCGGCAAAAAGAGAAAGGAAAAGGGCAGTGCCATACACGAGATATGGGTTAGTACTAAACGTCTGGTTTGTTAGAAAATTAAAGATAAGTAAAAGGCTAATACCAACAATAGCAGCCACGATGATTCGTGGGTTTATTTCAGGAGATGAAGCTGATCGAACATTAGACTGAGCCATATCTTTAAAGTATACCTGTTATGCTTGCGGTCGTGAAATAATAAAAAGCCTTATTGTTATAGACCTGTCAGACCATTAGCATTTTTGCTACACTGGAACAGGAGGAAAGAATGAAAAACACTAAAAATAGTAAATGGCTAATACCGGGCATAATTGCCGGAGTAGTATTATTAATAGTTTTAATGGTGGCGAGCAGCTACAACGGTCTTGTGAATAAAAGAGAAAACGTCCGTAAATCTTTTGGCAATGTGCAAACGCAATACCAAAGACGCTCAGATCTTGTCCCTAACCTCGTCAATACGGTCAAAGGCGCTGCTAACTTTGAACAAACGACGCTTAATCAAGTAGTTGAAGCTCGTTCAAAAGCTACGAGTATCCAAATTGATCCTACAAAAGTAACTTCAGCTCAGCTACAACAGTACCAATCCGCACAAGGTGAGCTTGGCCAGGCAATTAGTCGTCTTCTTGTTACGGTTGAAAGCTATCCACAAATAAAATCAGTGGAAGCATTCAGGGATTTGCAGGCTCAACTAGAGGGAACTGAAAATCGTATTGCGGTTGCTCGTAAAGATTTCAACGATACAGCTTCTACGTATAACGCAACTGTACAACGCTTCCCTTCTAACATTACAGCTGGGGTATTCAACTTTGATAAGTTCTCCTACTTTGAAGCTGATCCAGGCAGCCAAAAAGCACCTACAGTTACTTTCTAGCACGTAGATAGTTATGGTAAAAAAAATCAGAACTCTTGCGGTCACACTTTTCGCTGTTTTCGCGTGTGTATCTTTATTTGGCAGCAACTCGAGAGTATCCGCTTTAGCCGTGCCTCCGGCACCAACAGATATCCCAATCGTTGATACGACTAATACATTATCTGAAGAGCAGAAAAATAGTCTTGCGAATAGTATCGCTGAATCTAGAGCGAAAACATCAAATCAAATCGCCATTCTCATGATCCCTTCTCTCGAAAATGGTTCGCTCGAAGAGTACTCTATTGATGTTGCACGACAGTGGGGTGTTGGAACAAAAGACAAGAGCAATGGCGTACTCATTCTCATTGTAAAAAATGATCGTAAAATTCGCATTGAGGTCGGCTATGGACTCGAAGGTGCACTAACTGATGCAAAAACAAGCCAGATTATCCGAAATGTTATTACTCCGGAGTTCAGGCAAGATAAGTATTTCGAGGGGATTAGCTCAGGCGTACAATCAGTACAGCTTGCTATTCAAAACGAATTCGATCCCGCTCTAGAAAATAATGGTGACACCAAATATACGGCCAGTTTCTGGGAGTTCATGTTCTTTGCAGTTTTCTTTGGTCTTGTGTGGCTCAGTTCCATACTTGCACGATCTAAAAGCTGGTGGGGCGGTGGAGTTGTAGGAGGAGTATTGGGAATAGTTATTGGTGTAATTTGGGGATTCATAATTACTGGCATCCTTGCAATCCTACTATTAGTAGCTCTGGGCCTATTGCTCGATAGGGCAGTATCGAAGAATTATGCTCAAAGAACAAAATCTAAACACACCCCAAGCTGGTGGGCTGGAGGAACATACTTTGGTGGTGGTTCAAGCGGAGGTGGAGGATTCGGTGGCTTTGGTGGTGGAGGATTCGGTGGCGGTGGTTCAAGCGGGAGCTGGTAATTTTTAGGAAAAAATTTCAGTTGGAAATTAAAAAACCTCCGGGGAGGTTATTTTGATCATATGGTACACCCGGACGGATTCGAACCGCCGACCCTCTGTTCCGAAGACAGATGCTCTAATCCACTGAGCTACGGGTGCAAAATGTTACATGGCAATTTAATAACAGGGGTAATTATACGCTGAAATAGTGTTTTTCGCAACTCTACGAAGAGGCGTCTGACTTTTTTGGGTCTTGGGTCTTCTTTTTTGCAGACGTCTTATTGCTACTTTCTTGTTTTTCTGCCTGCTTAATTGACTGTTGCAGCATTTTAATAAGAGATTTCGCATGATCCTTGCTCATACCAACTCGTGATACGGCAAGCGGTTGACTGCCGGTTCCGTTTGTTTGCATGAAGTTCATAACTACACCGTAGTTATTTACCATGACATGCGCCGTATCGGTATACACAACCCGGAGATCTACAGGCATAAGCATTGCAATCGGCTGTGCAAGATCTAAAGAACCCTGATCTGAGCTATCGGAAGCCGTTTCAGTATACCCTGCAAGGCGATAAAGCTTAGATGCGTATTCTTCTTCAATTTCAAAATAACTTATTAAAAGAGAAAGGATTTCTTCTTCGGGTCTCTGTTCACCTTTTTCAATAGATTCCAGTGATACTGGCTCTATTTCGACCGCTCCTGATGCCTCAGTGATAGATCGCTTTCTTCGCTCGCGATATAGTTTTAATTTTCTTCCAAGTTCACTATACGGATTTTGTACACTATCATCTCTGCTCATATTTCTATTTTACGCCCTACCTCAGTTAAGAGCAAGGTATTATATCTGTTAATGCACTCGCTACTCGTGCATAATGACTGTACTAATATGACTGATGTCCAGTACTATATGCATATGCATATTCAAAAAAATGTTTCGCTAGCTAAATATTCTACGATGCGTCTCGGTGGTGAAGCTAAGTTTTTTGCGACTGTTAAAGAAAAGTCAGATATTCCGCACCTGCTCGATTGGGCAGAAGAACGTAAACTCCCGGTCATTATGATTGGCGGTGGTAGCAATCTCATTTGGAATGACAAAGGTTTTGAAGGACTTGTTATCGTCAACAAAATACGAGGATATAAGCTAGAAAAAGAAAATGATAAGAATAGCTACGTAACCATTGGTTCTGGAGAAGATTGGGACAGCGCTGTTGCAAAAACTGTAGCAGATGGTTTACACGGTATTGAAGCATTATCTCTCATTCCAGGGTCTACTGGAGCTACACCAGTACAAAACGTTGGTGCTTACGGGCAAGAAATTGCCGACACGCTGGTAAGTGTTGAAGCCTATGATTCTCATTCGAAAAAATTTGTTGTTATTCCTGCTGAGCAATGTGGTTTCGGATATCGCACTAGTCGATTTAAAACAAAGGATAAAGGCAGATTCTATATAACTGAGCTGTGTTTCAGATTACATCACAAAGATCCAGAACCGCCCTTCTATCCCTCTTTGCAAACGTACATTGATGAAATGGGAATTAAAAAGTTTACGCCTAAAACTCTGCGTGAGATTGTCATTGCAGTGAGGTCTAGCAAACTTCCTGATCCGAAAAAAGTGGCCAACAACGGCTCTTTTTTTGCCAATCCTATAATTACTAAAAAGCAATTTAACGTATTACATAAAAAATATCCTAAAATTGCTCATTGGGAACTAAAGAACGGAAACATTAAGCTTGCTGCCGCCTGGCTTATTGCGAATGCTGGATTCAAAAATTTTCATGATGCAAAAACTGGCATGGCAACTTGGGAGAAGCAACCGCTGGTGTTAGTGAATGAAAATGCAGAGTCTACATCAGATCTACTACTATTTCGTAATCGTATCATTAAAGAGGTTCATGCTAAATTTGGCATAGAGCTTGAACAAGAGCCCGAATTAGTTGGATGAGAGTTCGCTTATATATCGCTAGGCAGTGGGAATTGTAAGGAGAATGCGGTAACTGTATTTTTCAGCTCGGCAAGAGCCTTTTCGTCAGAGTGCTTCGTAAGTGCAGTGTGCATCCACTCAGCAATGAGATCCATATGCTCTTCCTTTAGACCACGCGTAGTAATTGCAGGAGTACCAAGCCGCAGGCCACTAGGTCGATATGGCGGTAGCGTATCGTCAGGTATAGCATTACAGTTTGCATTAAGTCCAATTGCATCCAATGTTTCTTGCGCATCTCGACCGTTCAGACCTTTAATGCTAGCCGGTATATCTATTAGAATCATGTGATTATCAGTACCATTTGTGACGAGCTTAAAGCCTTTTTTCTGAAGCGATGTAGCGAGTCGCTTCGCATTTGCAATTATCTGCTTAGCATACGCTTGAAATTCTGGCTGTAATGCCTCTCTAAATGCAACAGCTTTTGCCGCAACAGTATGCATATGAGGGCCCCCTTGAAAACCTGGAAATACCTCACGATCTATGAGTGTTGGTAGATTTTCTATAGTTTTGTCTGGTGCTTTTAGGGTATTACCCGCAATACCCTTGCTTACAATAAGTCCACCCCGTGGACCTCGTAATGTTTTATGTGTTGTGCTTGTGAGCACATGGAAACCATGATCAAGTGGATTCTCGATAGCCTTGCCCGCGATAAGTCCAGCAACGTGTGCCATGTCCGCCATGAGTAATGCACCGCATTCTTCACCAATTGCTGCAAACTTGTCATAATCGAGCGTACGAGTATACCCACTGAAGCCAGCAATAATTATTTTTGGCCTCGTCTTGAGGGCTACAGCGCGCATTTCATCGTAGTCAATCTCACCAGTTTCAATATCTTTCATTCCATAGCGAACAAAGTTATATGCTTTAGAGCTCGATGTTACGGGATGACCGTGAGTTAGATGCCCTCCATGATCGAGACGCATCGCCATGATTGTATCACCAAGATTAAGCCATGACTGATACACCGCAATATTAGCTGGAGCACCAGAATGCGGCTGCACATTAGCGTGATCACCATTAAATAATTCTTTAGCCCGTTCTATTGCCAGTGATTCAACGACGTCAGTATTTTCTTGGCCACCATAGTAACGCTTTCCTGGATACCCTTCTGAATATTTGTTGGTGTACACGCTGCCAAGTGCTGTTAGGACATCACGACTTACATAGTTTTCGCTCGGTATAAGTTCCAGTCCTTCTCGTTGTCTTTTTTCTTCGGCAGTTATAAGCTTTGCAATTTTCGTATCTTTCATATGGTCCTCCATTGCTCTATATAGAGTACAAGGTACTCAGCATCTAGGCTAGTACTTCTTTAAAATATCTTGAAAAAGCGAGTAGACCTTTCCTTGCATTCATATCGTATAAGGTATATATTAATGCAATATGTCATCTGCAAATGAAAAAATTGGCCGCTTAATTTATCAGTTACGGCAAGAACGCGGCCTCACTCAAGCAGCTTTTGCGAAACAACTTCAAACCAGCCAATCGGCAGTTAATCGCATTGAACATGGCAAACAAAATCTTAGCATAGAAACTCTTGGCCGCATTAGTGACGTACTTAATAAGTCGTTGATTCAGATTGGTGAAGGGGGCGTCAATCTACGTATTGAGGGCGGTCATGAACTGCGAGGAACAATTGAACTTAAAACGAGTAAAAATGCTGCTGTTGCTTTACTGTGTGCTAGTTTGCTCAATCATGGTGTGACCCGCTACAAATCCTTCCCTCGCATCGAAGAAGTCAATCGAATAATTGAGGTTCTAGAGAGTATTGGAGTGAAATGTAAATGGCTACCTGGTAATGATCTTGAAATTCGCCGTCCTGCAAAGCTTGATCTGGGCGCGATCAACGGTCCTGCTGCACGGAAAACAAGAAGTGTCTTAATGCTCATTGGCTCACTCATGCATGACTATTCACACTTTAAAATTCCCTATGCTGGGGGCTGTAAGCTTGGAGTAAGAACCATTGAGCCACATTTGCTGGTACTGGAAAATTTCGGTGTTGGCGTTCGAACTGTAACCGGTCATTACGATGTCAAAGTGAAAAAACGAACGCCCGGCGAACGCATTATGCTCTATGAAGCCGGTAATACGGTAACTAATAATGCACTCATGGCAGCCGCTCGCACTCCTGGAACAACAATTATTCAAAATGCCAGTGCTGACTATATGGTACAGGATCTTTGCTTCTTCTTGCAGAAATTAGGAGTTAAAATTTCAGGCATCGGATCTAATGTATTAACAGTGACTGGACTAGCTACTATAAAGAAAAATATAACGTTTGCTCCAAGCGAAGACCCAATTGAAGCAATGTTCTTTATATCAGCTGCGATTACGACTAATTCAAAGGTGACAATCTCACGTGTGCCAATAGACTGGATAGGGCTTGAGCTCTATAAACTCAAGGTCATGGGATTACGCTACAAAATATCTGAAAGGTATAAGGCTACAAACAATATAGTAGATCTTGTGAATCTCACTATCGAGAAACACAACGGCGGTCTTAATGCACCAAAAGATAAATTACACCCGAATCTATGGCCGGGCGTTAATCCCGATAATATCCCCTATTTTGTACCTATAGCCGCTGTTGCTAAAGGTCGTACACTTATCCACGACTGGATGTTTGAGAACAGAGCAATATATTACACTGAGCTGACAAAAATTGGAGCAAGTCTCGAACTCGTCGATCCGCATAGAATTTACGTGAATGGACCAACAAGATTTACAAAAGCAGATGTCGTCTGTCCTCCAGCCCTTCGCCCGGCTAGCTTGCTACTAATCGGGATGCTTGCTGCTAAAGGCACATCAATGCTTCGTAACGTCTATACTATTAATCGTGGATATGAAGACATTGCTGAGCGACTCAATAGTATCGGCGCGGACATAACTGTTCTCAACGAATTATAATAATCACGTTGTATAAACTAAAATAGGGAGTACACTAAAAATAGTTACCTATGTAACGCCAGTTATGAAGCATACTTTATATGTGGTCGCTTGAAGTATGTGGAACTAGTAGCGAACCCACGGCATTGTGTAGAAATCTCTTGGGTTTTTATAAAAGGGAATTATGGAATCTGACAAACACTCTTTCAAGACCCCTCAAGAAAAATACATATACGATATGTCGTATATGATGGGTAGAACTATGGGTTCAATGTTGGTACGATACGTTCTTCTTGAGGAAGCTCTACATCGACAAACAGAAGAGGCGCATAGAGATCATACGACTAAACTACTTAATTCGGCTGCAATAGAACACAAGGGTAACGAATGGGTGCAACTACGAAAACCGTTTGTAGCAATATATTTTGATCTTCTCAATTTTAAAAAGATTAATGATTTGCACGGACATACAAATGGCAATCAATATCTACAGGATATTGGTAATATTATAGTAACTGTTACCAAGAAAGAAGATTTAGTAGCTCGTATAGGTGGGGATGAATTCTTAATATTGCTTGATACCGCAAAAGCAGAACAAGAACCAAGTGTAATCGCTCATAACGTGATGGATAGGACTTCAAGGTACGTCACAGGCTACAACTCAGTAAACTATCCAGATATAGATAACTTAGGAATATCCAGTGGATATGCGATCTACGATCCCTCAATGCATCCAACACTTTCTAGTGTAATAAGCGAAGCGGATATTTCTATGTCTTTGAATAAAAAACAGCAACATCATGATAATGGAGGCGCATACAGGGTGTGATGTTCTTGCATGTTTGTGAATATATGGTTATGCTTAACAATAGTAAATAAATAGGACCCTTCTCATGGATCAAGACCAACAAACACCTCAACAAAAAACAGATCAGCAAGCTGACCAAGCTTCAGCCCCCGCCCCAGCAACACCAGAAACTGCTCCTGTAGCTCCTCCGACAGCAGGAATGCCTGCAGATCAGCCAATTCAAGAAAATACGCCCGGAATGCAAGACAATTCAGGATCAATGCCTAAGAAACGTGCTCTTGCGATACTTGCAGTAATCGTTCTTATTGGTCTAGCATTTCTTATTACGCAATTGTTGCGCTAAGTTAGCTAAAGAATCCTCGTTTGCCTGCAGTTGCTTTAAATTCTTTAAGAATATCTTGTTGACGCTTCGTCAACTTAGTCGGTGTTTCAACAATCACCGAAACTATATGTGCGCCGCGACCATTACCCTTCATATGCGGTACACCGTGCCCAGATAATTTAAAATCGGTACCACTTTGTGTGCCAGCAGGAACCTTCATGCGAATTGGTCCGTCTACTGTTGTAACATCAATATCTGTTCCGAGTGCTGCATCAACCATAGGAATGTGCACTTCACTTAAAATTAAGTCACCTTCTCGAGTAAACGACTTGTGAGGTTTTACACGAATATGCACGTACAAATCACCTTTTGAGCCACGAGCAATTGCTTCACCTTGTTCACGAAGCCGAATTGTTGCACCATCGTCAATTCCTGCAGGAATTTTAAGCGTAATTGTTTGATCTTTTTTAGCCGTTCCCTTACCGTGACAAACGCTACATACTTTCTCGGGTATCTTTCCTGAACCCCTACAATCATTACAGACAGTTGCCTGTTGAATATCTCCGAATACCGTTCGTGTAATACGGGTTACTTGACCACTACCCTTACAGGTGTCACATGTCTTTAAATCATGCCCAGGCTCTGCCGTAGATCCCTTACAATGATCACACGTATCATCAAGTGTTACGCTCAGCTTATGCTCTTTACCAAATATTCCTTCTTCAAAACTAAGGTCTACTGAAGTTTCTATATCTCGGCCACGTGATGGTTGCTGACGCTGTTGGCCGCCGCCAAAGAAACTTCCAAAGATGTCACCTAATCCAAGATCACCAAAATCAAAGTTTACATTTTGGCCACCGCCGAAGCCAGCATATGGATTGCCACCGTCACTTGCAGCACTACTGCCTACTCCCGCGTGACCAAACTGATCGTAGCGTTGACGCTTGCGATCATCTTTTAGCACTTCATATGCTTCGTTTATTTCTTTAAACTTAGCTTCATCTCCACCAGCCTTGTCAGGGTGGTGTTCAATAGCTTTCTTCCGAAATGCTTTCTTGATTTCGTCATCACTGGCAGTCTTACCGACTCCCAGCACGTCGTAGTAGTCGCGCTTACTCATTACTGTTAATCTTAGCACCTACATGGGTTAGGGCGCTAGCCTTGTAAGGTGTTATTTATCTTTTTTTTCGTCTTCAACAACTTCGCCTTCTACAGGTTCGTCTTTTTCTTTTTTATCTTCAGCGTCTTTATCTGATTCTTCTTTTGCGGCAGCTTCGTACATTTTTGCACCAACTGGCATAATTGCATCACTCAGTTCTTTTGCTGCTTTTTCAAGTGCGTCCTTGTCAGCGTCTTTATCTTCAGCAACTTTCTTGGCAACTTCAACTGCATCGTCAATTACTTTTGCGTCTTCTTCCGAAATCTTATCTTTGTTATCTGACTTCATCTTTTCAGCTTGGTACATAGCACTATCCAGCTGGTTTCGTGCATCGATACTTTCACGCTTCTTCTTATCTTCTTCGGCGTGGGCTTCAGCTTCTTTTGCCATCTTTTCGACTTCTTCTTTAGATAGACCACTACTTCCTTGAATCGTGATAGATTGTTCTTTGCCAGTTCCCTTGTCTTTTGCAGAAACGTTTAGGATACCGTTTGCATCAAGGTTAAAGGTAACTTCGATTTGCGGGACGCCACGTGGCGCAGATGGAATGCCATCGAGCACAAAGCGGCCAAGGCTTTTATTGTCAGCAACGAACTCGCGTTCACCCTGCACAACATGAATTTCTACCTGGCTCTGATTATCTGCAGCTGTACTAAATACTTCGCTCTTACTGCTTGGTATGGTTGTATTGCGCTCAATAAGTTTTGTCGCAACACCACCAAGAGTTTCGATACCCAAAGAGAGTGGGGTGACATCTAGAAGGAGTACATCCTTCACATCACCTTGCAATACTCCCCCTTGAATTGCAGCACCAATAGCGACAACTTCATCTGGGTTAACACCCTGCATAGGATCTTTACCAAAGATCTTTTTCACTTTTTCTACAACTGCTGGCATACGGGTCATACCACCAACGAGGACTACCGCATCAATATCACTTGCTTTGAGCTTTGCGTCTTTAAGCGCTTTTTCACAAGGGATAGCAGTCTTATCGATAAGATCGCCAACGAGTTTTTCAAGATTTGCACGACTGAGCTTGTGTTCAAAGTGCTTAGGTCCATCTGCATCGGCAGTTAAGAAAGGTAGGTTGATATCAACTTCATTGGTTGTAGATAGTTCAATCTTAGCTTTTTCTGCTTCGTCACGAAGTCGCTGCATTGCTGCCTTGTCATCAATGACATTAACACCACTTTCTTTCTTAAACTCTTCAACAAGGTAATTAACTATGACGCGGTCAAAATCAGCACCACCAAGGTGTGTGTCACCATTAGTGCTCTTTACTTCAAAGACACCGTCACCGAGCTCAAGAATTGAAACGTCAAATGTACCACCACCAAGGTCGAATACAGCAATCTTTTCATCTTTCTTACTACCCTTATCAAGTCCGTAGGCGAGGGCAGCTGCTGTTGGTTCGTTAATAATTCGCTTGACTTCAAGTCCAGCAATTTTACCAGCATCTTTAGTTGCTTGACGCTGAGAATCATCAAAGTATGCAGGCACCGTAATGACTGCTTCTGTCACAGGACCACCAGTAAAGCTTTCAGCATCTGCTTTTAGTTTACTGAGCACCATGGCACTTACTTCTTCAGGGCTGTATTCTTTATCACCCATCTTAACTTTAACGCTTTTACCGCTCTTGACCATTTCGTAGCCCATAAGCTTAATATCGCGCTGGACTTCTTTATCTTCCCAGCTACGTCCAATAAGACGCTTTACTTCATAAATTGTATTTGCTGGATTTGTAACCATTTGTCGTCGAGCAACTTGACCAACAAGGCGTTCCCCATTTTTATTGAGTGCAACAACACTTGGAGTTGTGCGCGCACCTTCGCTATTAGCAATAATTTCAGGTTTTCCTGATTGCATAACAGCCATGGCGCTGTTTGTTGTTCCAAGGTCGATACCGATAATCTTACCCATATTATGATTCTCCAATTATTTTATTAGTTATCATTTTATCAATATATACTGCACTGATAAGCTAGCAGACCAGCATATTGAGTGCTAATACAATTGTATCATAATAAATTTGGCAGTCTAGTGTCAAGAGTGCTAATTTTGTTAAATAATAATTATTATTGCTTTGTTACTTTTACCATTGCATGGCGAATGATAGTATCACCGATTTGGTAGCCTGCTTGTAGTTCTTCAGAAACAATTTCCTTATCCCCTTCTCCGTCATCTACTCCAACAGCTTCATGTACGTGTGGATTGAACTCCTGGCCAACAGTTGGAATGCGTTGCACACCCATATCAGATAGTGTTTTTTCGAATTGCATGACCACTCCCTGGACACCCTTGACGTAATCATCGTTTTTTAAGTTTTCAGGTACATGCTTCAGTGCTCTTTCAAAGTTATCAATCACGGGCAGTAACTCGCTCACAACACTTGCTTTTAAGGTCGATTTTAGATTAGTTATCTGCTCATCATGACGTCTGCGCATATTCATTGCATCTGCGCGTTCTCGTTGCAAGGCTTCAGTTAGTGTTTCAACTTCGTGTGTCAACAGAGCCGTATGATCAACTTTCGGTTCTTTTGGTAGTGGTTGTTTCTGGTCTTTAGCCATATAATGCCTCCTCTAATGCTTCTCCTGTGCGTCGTACTAACATCATGACGTCTCGATAACTTTGCCGTGTTGGACCGAGTACCCCAACATAGCTACTGTCACTATAGTTACTGCGAAATCGACTGACGATGAGTGAGCAACCAGCACTGCGACCAATTGGATTCTCTTGACCAATATACACACTTAAGGGTTCGTTCGGTGCGGCTTCGTATAGCCATGGTTCAAGATTATCAAGCAGGCGTGCAACTTCTCGCACTTGCTCGTTATTAATAAATTCAGGCTGACCAAAAAGATTAGAGAGACCACTCATATAAAGCTGATCTCCAATTGTAGCGATACCAAGGTTATGCGTTAAATCAACTAACGTATCGACAGCATTTTTTATGATTTGGTCGCTAACACCTCCATGTATAACCCGAGTTGCAAGTGCTTTTTCGGCCCTGCGCTCCACTGCACTTGCTGGATGATTCGCATTGAGGTTGTTGACGTAATAACGATACCCTTTGTCTGTAGGTATTCTGCCAGCACTCGTATGCGGTTGTGTAATAAGGCCTTGGCGTTCTAGGACAGCCATTTCAGAACGAATAGTGGCAGAAGAAACAGAAAAAACCTTCGCCAGTAAACTAGAGCCCACAGGGCTAGCCACTTCTGCGTATTGCTCAACGATTGCCTGCAATATTCGTACTTGTCGATCAGTTAACATGTATGTATTTTAGCACTTAACGTCAATGACTGCCAGATTAGTGCTTTTGTAGCCTGTCAAGTAACCGTTCGGCTACTTGTTTTGCTGCACGCTCTTTGTTTGGATCTGCCTTACCATGAGCAATGTCTGTAATGTCTTGAACAACCTCAGGTAGCGCATCGTTAATAACAAAGTGGTAATATCCCGTGTTCAATGCTGTCTGTAATTCATTGCGCGCACTTTCCATACGGTGCTGTTTTTCAAGGTCAGCGATTGCTCCTCGTTTAACCCACCTATTCATCCATTCATCGTAGCTTGGCGGCACAACAAAAATTGCTATAGCTTCAGGATTTGCTTTCATAATAACTTCTACACCTTGCACTTCAAGATCGGTAATCGCAAGCTTATTGGCTTGAGCCGCTTTATCAAACTCTTCAATACTTAACCCCGAAACTTGCTGGTCATGAATCAAGGCAGCTTCGATGTATTTTCCCTGCTTAAGTCTTTCAAGCACTTCTTCTTCACTGCGAAACCAGTATTGGACTCCGTCTTGCTCGAGCACTCCATCATTGAGACGCTTTTCTCGAGTTGTATCTGAAATAACAGGGTAGAATTGTTCTGTGTTTAAAAGTTCTTCAATAATAGTATTCCGTCCAGAGGCTGTAATTGCGCTTAACATAATAAAGTTTGTGCGCGATAGAAGCTCTCTAGAAGTAGCGGACATGACATAAGATTGTAATATTTCTCGGAATTCTTCTGCATGTCGTAGTGTATTCATAGTATATTTATAGCAGAAAGATAAAATTTTATGGAGAAAGATATGAAAAAAGCACCGGAATTTTCACTACCAGATCAAAACGGAAAGCTGCGAACGCTTAAAGAATTTGCTGGACGCTGGATTGTTCTCTATTTCTATCCAAAGGATAATACGCCAGGTTGTACAAAAGAAGCATGCAATTTTAGGGATGAACGTGATGCGATTGCAGAGTATGGAAATGCAGTTGTTATTGGCGTGAGTAAGGATTCTGTTGAAAGTCACGCAAAATTTGCTGAGAAGCATAATATTAACTTCACCCTGTTAAGTGATACTGACCATAAGACTATAGAAGCGTATGGATCGTGGAAAGAAACACATATTCTTGGAGTAACAAAAGGAGCCATTAAGAGAAATACTTATTTAATTAGCCCTGATGGTATGATCGCCAAAGAATATGTTGGTGTCAATCCCGTTACGCATGCCGCACAAATCATTAAAGATTTGCAAGAACTAGCCAAGAAGTAATAAATATAGATGTGTTAGTACTGTATACTGACAGGTATGAAACCTACATTCAATCTTGACGAAGCAAAGCTAACTGTAAAACGATTCCGACTCATTTCAGCCGTAGCGCTGGGTACTTTATTGTTTGGCACGTGGGCATATCACCTCATAGAAAAATGGTCTTGGGTTGACTCATTTTATTTCTGTGTGGTCAGCCTTACGACTGTTGGCTATGGAGACATTACTCCATCTACTCGGTTCGGTAAATTATTTACTTGTCTGTATCTACTCATTGGTGTCGCTATTATAGCCTCACTTGTCAATATTTTGCTCAAAGGGACAATTGCACGTCGGCGACTAAAAAAATATGAGGAGCAGTAATGCATACCGATAAAATAAAATTCACAAAGTCTCAACAAAAAGCTCTATCGATAGCAGTTATTATTGCACTCATAGTGGGCACACTGTTTCTTCGAGCCTATATAGGACTCCTTGCCGTAGCTGCAATAGTCTCATTTATATTTTATCCAGTTTATGATTTTATTTTGAATAAAACTAAAAGAAAAAATCTTGCTGCCAATGCGACATTTCTCATTAGTTTACTCGTGTTTATTATTCCAGTCTTTCTAGTCAGTGCAGTAACAATTGTGCAATTAAGCCAGATTATTAAAGATATAGCTAAGATTTCAAGCTCCGTAGATTTCAATCAGCACTTTAGAGATTTTATTAATCAAATCAATTCATTCCTGAATCAGCTGCCAGGAAATGGACTTTCACTATCAACGGAAAGCATCACTAAATCTCTACAAAATAATCTATCATCCATTGCTAATAGTATTCTCAGTGCCCTGCAATCATCAATTGGAAGTATTCCACGAATTATTACGCAGTTTATTATTTATATCTACGTATTTGTTTCGATACTCCTGCATAGAGATACTCTTGTTGCAATGCTCAAGAAGCTCAATCCAATGGGGAGCGATATAACCGAATTATACCTTAAGCGCGCGGGACTCATGACAGGAGCCATGGTTCGTGGCCAATTCGTGATTGCGGTACTTCAAGGATTGGTTGGAGCCCTCTTTTTACGTATTTGTGGTGTCGACTATTTCGCTTTTTTCTGGCTCTTATTGACAGCTCTTTCAATCATTCCGCTTGGTGGGGGGATCATTATTATCCCATTCGGTATCATTAATTTACTCATTGGAAACTACTGGCAAGGACTTGTCCTATTACTTAGTCACTTCCTGATCACGACAAATATCGACAATGTATTGCGCCCTAAGATGGTTCCTAAAGATGCTAAATTAAATTCTGCATTAACTATTCTTTCAGTCTTTGCAGGGATTGGCATCTTTGGCTTTATTGGAATTATCATCGGACCAGTTGTTATGATTATTCTGGTTACAACAATACAGGTCTACCTTCAAGACGAACAAAAATCTATCGAATCAAAAACTACCTAGCTTTTTGTAAGAAACTTGGTCGCGATATACGAACATATGCAATTGCGAGCAATAAGAGACCAAGAATGAACATATATGACATCTGAGATAAGAATGGGCTCCAAAATGCATCATACAAATTAGATGTTAGTGTGCGTAAGTTAGTTGATTGTAGCATTGCAATTGCCGGAGGCTTTACAACAGGACCAATAATCATGCCGAGTACTGAAGATGACATCAATAGGATTCCAGCACGCTTGAAACCTTGGCGTATGCTTAATTTACGCAATCGAATAATCGCCACAAACAAACCAATGATTGCAAGAGATGCAAAAGGAACCATCCAAGCAAGAATAACGCTATATTTATAGAACGATGGAATGGTGCCTGGTTCAACCAACACAATCTTATCTGGAATTGTTGAGGAATCAATAGAAACTGAGCTTGATTTATCGACAACATCAACAGCCTTACTTAAAGCAATAATAATAGGCTTAATTTCCGAAAGACTAATTTCGATTGGTTTTTGCTTTGGAGATGTAAGATAGACTACGGTATCATTTGATACCCGAGTCACTAGTTTATTTGCAATATCCGTTCCAAGTAGTGAAGTAACAATAGACGCAAGCTTATCTCCAGCAACACGTCCGAGAATTGGCTTGTCTTTGAAAACTTGATCTGATACTTCGTTACCTATAGCTTCACGACTACTATCTAATGCAAGGACACTGCTTACCTTTTGTGAGAAATTTTGACTATTTATAAAGTTTTGGTTCATCCAATAGGCTGAGTGTAATACGAGCAATAATACTACTATGCACGCGGAAGCAGCACCACTAAACCAGCGCTTCGCTCGATCTTTATGCGTGCGTGATGTTGAAATCGCTTTACTTGGTGTCTTTTTTGTTGATGCCATAATTTGAAATAATTAAAAATCCTACTGCGATAACTACGAGAGCTTGAAATGCCTGACCTAACGATGTGCCGCCAAGGTTAAATCGACTAATCAGTGCCGCAACACCTGCGAGCAGTAACAATAGACCTGCAGCTGCATGCTTTGGGGCGGTAGAAATTCCTGCGATTATGAACGCGAATGGCCACAATGCACTTATAACGTCATAACCGACTAAGTTCTTTAGCGCATCGAAGAAAATAATTATGCCAAGCGTTACGATAATATATCCAAATAATTTGTAATTGACCATTATTATTTTTGTATCCTTATTGTTTATATATTTCTGTATGTAGCTTACTCCAGTTGACAAATATTCTCAATATCTTGACAGGATGCGATATAATTCAAATTAGAACTAACTTTAAGGAGATGCCATGAAGGCTGAGATCGCAATTTATAAAAATAACTGGTGGATGTTCCTTATCGGGGGTCTAGTTACCCTTCTGTTTGGAATCGTAACAATTATTAACCCTGGTCAGACACTCTTAAGTCTTTCCTTCTTTTTTGGGCTCTACCTACTCATTCGTGGTGTGCTTGAAATTATCATTAGCCTCGGGGCAAGCAAGCAAAAGAAACTATGGCTTGCGAACATTGTATTAGGCGCACTAGAAGCAGGTATCGGTATTTACCTACTTCAGCGACCGCTGCTCGTACTAAAAACGTTTGTTGTATTTGTAGCACTTGCTTTACTTGTACGTGGCGTCATTCACTTCATTGAAGCACTCGATTCTACATACCCTGCAACATACCGTACATGGCAAATTATCGCTGCTGTTGCTTCTGTTCTTGCAGCAACACTCGTATGGCGATACCCTGTACAAGGAACGCTCGCATTCGTATGGATCATTGGGGTATATGCTATCGTGACAGGACCACTAATGATTGCGTTTGCACTTGAAGCTCGAGACGGCTTTAAAAAATAAAATCTTGTTCTATCATTGATGCACGTTATTCATCGATTTGCACTTTTACTTAAGAGACTGTTGATTGGCATTGTCTTAGTATTAGTTTGGCTCGCTGCATACAACATCGTAATAAGTAGCATCTTTGTTGATCGACACTATATTGTAGGCAGTTTAGTACTTTGGATACTAACTGCCTACATTTTTTTACCTCGTATACATCGCAGATTATCAAAACTGTATCTTCCCGATTATTTTATTGGGCGGGTACGAACAGCTGACGGCCTGCTGGGTGATCCAGTTAACCTAGGCATCAATGGGTCACAAAGGCAATTGATACGTTCTATGAATAATGCAGGATGGCAACAAGCAGACGATGTTACCCTTACTTCTTCATGGAAGATCGTAAAAGCAACACTGCTTCGCAAGAGCTACCCTACAGCACCTGTCAGTCCGTTATTTTTATTTGGCAATAAACAAACTATCGCATTCCAACAGGAAGTAGATGGTAATCCCGCACAAAGACATCATGTTCGGTTTTGGAAAACACCGAGTGGTTGGTTCTTACCTGGTGGGCATACAGTTAAGTGGGTGGGTGCCGCAACATTCGACACGAATGTTGGATTTTCATTATTTACACTTCAAATAACCCATAAAATAGCTGAAGATACGGATATAGAACGTGACTACGTGACGCATAGCATTACCAGCCATAATGCATCGGCTTCATGTGAGATTATTCAACATTTCTCAACCGGATACCATCACCGAAATGGCGGTGGTGACCGGATAAAAACTGACGGTAACTTGCCAATTATTTCATTGAAATAGACTGTGCTATGCAGTATTAATAGCGATTGCTGATGCACCTTTTGCTGGTGCCCTATTCAATGGAAGCGCTACAATCACTGTAGTACCTTTATTAAGTTGACTCGTAATGCTAATCTTACCACCAAGTTTATCGATTATTACTTTATCAGCATACAGATCGAGTCCAATACCTTCATAGTTATACTGCATTGAGTCTGTGCCACGAGTGAAAGGACGAAGCAAACTTGGTAGCTTATCGCTAGAAATACCTATTCCTTGATCCTTTACTGTCATAACAATTTTATTAAATCGCCTGTGTAAAGTGACGTTCACTGTTCCACCGTCGTTGCTAAATTTAACTGCGTTATCTAGGACTGAAGTAAAGACTTGTTTCATTTCAGCGGGTTGTATTCGCGACACCACACCAAGATCGATATCAGAAACAATCGTGATTTTCTTTTCTTGAGCCTTTGTTTGCATTTCTCGAATCACACGATTCACGTACGTCGTAATGTCAAATAGTGGCGGATTATCAGATACATCAGCGAACATAGTGAGGTTATTCAGGGCTACACTGACTTCTTCAAGCTTGGCAAGACCATTAAAGAAAAGATTCGATTGAGGAATAGCCTTTAGTCCGGCTCCTGCATTCCTTATAGCAGTAACATTCGCGCCAATTGTTGCAGCGGCTTTAGGTATAAACGCGCTGCGCTTATCATAGAGTTCTTTTTCTATGCGAAGCTGTTCGCGTGCCAGTCGTTTTGTATCTTCCAGCATATCTCGGTATCGGTATGCAAGGACAACTAGCGCAAGGCTAAGGGTAAACAGTAGCACCTCGATACCAATCCGTATTCTGGATCGACTGAAGACCTCAGCGTACATAAACATTATGTTGGCGAGAATAATCAACCATAAGGATATTAGCGCAGGAATCCAGACCTCACGTTTAAATAGAGGGTTAGTTTGTTTGGCGTGAATTTGTTTAAGGTCTTTTGTTGATTGTGCACCAGAGACTTGATTATCGACAAGTAATTGTTGCACATCGTCAGTATTTTTCTTAATAGCCTTTGTAAGCATCTCGGCTTTTTCTTTAGTAATCTTCTTTAATGCAGTGAGCAATTCTACAGCTCCACCCATAATGGCTGATGGGGTATTCAAATAATGCGTAGTTATCGCAAGGAAGTTATCAACCGACTCTTTAGTAGCAATAACGCGCAGTAAGCTTCTACGGTACTCCGATAGCTCACTATATTGCCTTAGTGCTTGCCATGAATAGAGTGCAGCGAGAAGAAGAAGTAACAATATGAATAGATATGGTAAGCTTTGAGCAACAATTGGAGGTACACTTCCTATCAATACTTTAAGTCCTTTTACGCGTTGTGGGTTGGCGTTAACTTTACCCAGCTTTTTCGCAATATTTCGAACATAGCCGACAGTTGTTGGATTTGTAAATGAACTTGTTATTTCAGTCGGTGGTATTACCGGAGTAATAGGAGTTGGTGGTGTTGGAGGGGTTGGAGCAGTCGGTCCTACGCCAGGGTTTTCTGGACTTACAGCGCCCGCTACAAACTTTGGATAATCTTTCTGTTGCGTATACCATAAGCCGTTAAAGTTCCAGCTCGTAAGCGGGGCATTTGTCTTATTATTAATAAAGTAATTTTGCTGTTTATTATTTTCATTTACCAAATTACAGCTTGGCCTTTTTACAACTGGGTCAATGTACATACTGGCCCAGTTTTCAGGAAAATTAGGCTCTATAAGATTATTGTCATTTGCATCAGGAATATACTCTGTCTTATACGCCGTATTCACAACATCATAGGCAGATCCGCTTGGTCCAACACAATCATTAACGGTAATTTTTGAACGGTCAAAATAATTATTGGATTGTGAAAGAATATTACTATCACTAATGTCATTGCCTACCACTGCGCCTATTGGAGAAAGGGTTAGTCCAGAAAAACCAGCAGTCAGAGTGTCACCTGTGATGCTGAGAGGTGATGCAGAAAAAACATTACGAATCGTCTGAGGCTTACTGACAAACTCATTAAGATCCGTAATGCCGGATGCTTCCGGGGAAGTAATTTTAGTTATGTTGGGCTTTGGAATTGCAAAATTTACTCCAATAATACCGCCCGCAACTGAAGGTATTTCAGGTAACTTCAATTGATTCGGTCTACGATCTTGGGGGAAACTTACTGTAGGCATTGAAATTGCACCGCTTGCATATGAGTTCTCAAGCAATCCACCTGGCGCTGCATACACGCCGACAAGACCACCAATAGCACTCGGTGTATACGTACTTACATTATTAACAAATGTCGCACCAGGGTCACGCTCGTTAGGGTTTAAGGTAAATACATTACGAAGTCCAGTAACATTGCTGGTTGCATAGGTGTTGGTGACATCAATAGGACGTGAATCATCAAGATACGTTGCTAGATTAATACCAAGGATGGGTACTGAGACTGTGCCGATTTCTGAAATTGCTCCTGCCAAGAATGCTGTAGCAACTCCTGAGAGACTTCCAAGCTGCCCCGCTATACCACCCGCAAGTGAACCCCTAACGCTACCAGTTGCGTATGACTTATTAATGCTAAGGGACAATTCTCCAGATCCTAAAAGACCTCCAGCAATGATGCCATTCACAGATCCTTTCGCAAAGGTAGAGTCAATACGAATTGCAGCTGGAGCAGTTGCCGGATCTACGACGTCGGGACTGATGATCGGCACTATATCTGATCCTATGGCGACACCGCTTAATCCTCCAGCAATTGAGATCGAATTATCATTTTTAGAGACTGTTTCAATAACGGCCTCACCGTCCACGCCCGTATCAACCTCTATACTTTCACGGTTATCATTTACTACATTACCTAGAGCATGTGAGTTTGCCAAAGTCACCTTACCAAGCATTACCCCTGTTGCACCACCAGAAATAGTTGCATTGACTCCAGGTCCAATTTTAGTATTACGAACTTCGCCAGTAGCATATGAATTATTTATTACAAGGCCGTACGTTGGTGCTATTGGTTCTTGAAGAATAAGACCAAGGGTATATGGAACATCTATACCAATACCGACACCAACCAGACCACCCGAAATTGATGCACCGCCCTGTGAAGTGCTTTGCATTGTATTCTTAACCTGTCCTGTAGCATATGAGGATTGGATTGTGCCGCTACCGGCATATACGCCAACCAGACCAGCATTAATAGAGACTAAGCCTGTTGGGCTTTCTGCATTGACATTACCTGTTGCGTAACTATTGGATATTACATAATTTCCATTCTGATCACCTGAGTTAAGCATGATGCCAGAAAGACCGCCTGCAACACCTATGTATACAGGGTACTTGTTTGTATCAGCTGGTAACGTATTTATTGCTCGTACGGCTCCCGTTGCATGACTGTTTACGATGCGTGATTGCAATAAAGCACCACTCAAGCCGCCCATTACTCCACCGTACGCATTACCGAATACTTGTTCATCTAGTGTACTTGCGGAACAGGTACTGACAGCGCCAGACGCTGAAGACGACTCAATACTTACGCCACTTCCAGCACCGATTAAACCGCCAAGGGCACCGACGCGCACCTGGCTAGGCGCTTGACAGGCACTTACAAGTCCAGATGCTGATGAATTTCTAATAATAACGTTTTGCGATGATAATGTATCGCGAATTTGTGTTGGTGTATTATCTTGAATACCAAGCAAGGCTAATGCAGCCCTTGAAGATCCTACGCCGAGCAAGCCTCCCCCAATATTAGCTTCTACAGATGCGGATGAGCTACTATTCTGTATTGTCAGAGTCACTGGTTCTGGAGACTGCAGGTCAGGACGAGATGCAGCAATCGCAACAATACCTCCTGAAATAAATCCGAATACTGAGCCATTGGATGACAAGTTATCAAGTGTCAGAGATGTATCTTGCCCCTCAAAATCGAGGAGCACATTATTGGTTGTCGTAAATGTTGATAATGGTATGACTATTCCAAAGACACCGCCACTCACTGCACCACTCACAATAGTGTTATTGACTTGTATATTGGAATAAGTACCGCTGCCACCAACTACACCTGCCACCGTTCCGAGTGCCCAGCGGGTAAGTGTCTCTACTCCACCGATAGTCTGCTGTCCTGCTGTTTGACCTGCGTTAATCGCTTCTTCTTGAGTTGGTATTTGTGGGTTTGCTGGATCTACAGGAAGAGTTGGTGCATCGGGGAGGCCATTGCCATCAGTATCGATTTCAGGTACTAGATTAGCAATTCCACTAACGGAGCTGTTAGAAATCTTGATGTTTTGTAAGTTTGCTCCCGCTACCACACCAAATAGTCCTGCACCTTCATACTTTGTTCCGTCATTAGTCGTCGTAACATCTATTGTCAAATTACTAATTGTGTAGCCTCTACCATCCAAAGAACCAGCGAAAAAGAGTTTCCCGTTACCGACAGGTTGAAAATTTACGCCGTCACAGTCAATATTGGCTGTTAGTATATATGCCCCGTCAAGGTCGTCACGCATTCCCTGCAATTCCCCACAATTAGAAATTGTATGGTTGATCACGGCAGTTGTAGATGCAGTAATTATATCTGACCATGGCCCGTTGCCTGCTGCGTTAACAGCACTTATCTGAAATTCATATGATGTCTGTTCACTAAGGCCCCTAATGATAGCTTGCAAATTAGAGTATTCTATAATCCCATTCTCAACCCAATCCGTCGCTCCAGTTTTTCGATAACGTAATTGGTAGCTTGTTGCAGTCTCGACAGCGTCCCAATTAAAGGTAAAGGATTTTGCAGCAGGCGTATTTTGTATATTTTGCGGGGCAGTCTCTGGCATGCCAGTAGCAAAATTATACTCATTTGAGTATAATCCACTGCCAAAATCACTCATGGCCCTGATTCTAAAATCATAGTTTCCTGGAATAGTGAGTCCGGATAATACAGCGCTTGTATTTGTACTGATCCCGTCATCATAGTAGGCCCATGAATACTGATCTGATCCATGGTTTCGATAATAAATTTGGTAGTCAGTTATTCCATCTGACCGGCCTCCCTCAACTGCCGACGCTGTCCATGAAATATCAAAATCGTTTCCATCTCGTGTTACGAGTAAATCGGTTGGTGGATTTGCACGAACTGATCTTTGCTTAAGCGTAGGTAATGCAGACCCTGTAAGCTCCCAATCTGAAGTTCTGTCCCATGTGCCATAAACTGCTCGATTACTATCGTAAAAATATCCAGGTTCGCTGCCATCAGTATTCACCGCAGTACAGGCACTAGCAACTGTTCCTGCACACTCGCTGAGCTCGACTGCAGTACTATCAAAATAATTTGATGTAATGTCTAGATCGTTAATCTCAAGATTACCAACAATTCCGCCCTTGTAACCAAGAGAACCAGTGACGGAGCTAAGTGTAAAGTTATTAACAATTTGAGGGTTATTCGTTGGGTCATCACTAGAATATCGAGCAACACGTCCAACAATTCCGCCCTGATTTGCAGAATTAGCTGAACAGAAAATATTACCTGTAGAGTAATCCTTGGCCACTGTTGAAAATGCATCCGAGTAGCCTACTATACCTCCACAGTTTAGTCCTGAAAAGTTATTAGAATCATTAGTACCCATTGAAATATCGCTCACGGAATAGCTATCGATTAAGCTACCAGTCGAATTATTGTAACCGTCCATCAGTCCCGCAATACCGCCTAAATTTGCGTTTCGTTCAGTTAAGTCGGATTGCGATAGACTAACCAGTCCAGTAACCTTTGCATACGAAATATAACCTCGATTAATCCCTGCCAGGCCGCCAACATTTGTAGATTGGCTGTTTCCTTGCACGTTCAGCTCACTATATATATTTTTGAGTTGTATACCGCTCAGCAGTTCACCGGCGATGACTCCAACATTAGAACCGCCGTTTATTGCTACTTGCCCTGTGGTAGCTGGGCCATTTAAAAAACGAAGATTGGTTACAAAACTTGCATTAGTAGTATAACTAAATAGCCCTACAGCATATTCAGTGGGTCTGTTAATATATAGCCCCGTGATCGAGTAGTTTCGTCCGTCCAAGCTTCCTGAAAAATTTATTGGTTGGAATCCTTGTCCATTATTCCAGTTGACCGTATCGTTACAATCAATGTCTTGTGTAAGCACAAAATAGTTGGTTGGTGCAGTGTTCATTTCCTGCAGTTGTGCGCAGTTGGTGATACGATATGGCACATCAAGCGTACCTTCTCCGACACCGCTAAACGCTTTTGCGGTATTTGGGCTGACAACTGAAATATAATAAACACCAGTAAAAAGTGCTATCAATGCAAAGAAAGATAGACCTAAAATTCTAATTCTTTTGGTAGAACCCCCAAAAAATTGTTTTTGCTCCTGAATTTTCATGCAATAAGATATATTACCCTCTATACAATACCAAAAATTTCGGTTATGCTAAAATCAAGTTTATAAAAAAGTAGTGCGAGGAGAGTCGAGTGAAGGATCAACCAAATAATCAATCTGCACCTGCAGTGAACGGCAAAAATATCCTAAAGAATAAAAAGCAACTATCTCTTATTCTGGGTGTAGTTTTGGTTCTCGTTCTCAGTACTGGTATTGCATTCTACTCTGGCATCCAGGTAGGAAAAAAAGAAGCGACAAAGGCAATAAATCGAAAAATTGGCGATTTCTTAAACCCACTAACTGCATTAGCGACTAATCCACTCTTTCCTGACTCAATCGTAGGAAAAGTTACTAATGTGAACGGTAAGTCCATTACTGTTAAACGAATAGATGGTAAGACTGAAACAATAAGTATCACCGACAAAACACTCATAACTCAGAATACCAAGACTCTCTCAACATCAGATATCAAAAAAGATGCTAATGTAACGGTATTCACTGCAAAGAGTGCAAACAAGGATTCTCTGAGTGCTGCTCGAATTATCGTTCGATCGTAGTTAGTCTCGCTTTAGCATAACGGTAAAGGCTTCTGCAGGAATATCAACTTTTCCAAAACGCTTCATGCGCTTCTTACCTTTTGCCTGTTTTGCTAATACTTTTTTCTTACGAGATACGTCACCACCGTACAGTCCTGTTGTCACGTCTTTTCGATAGGCTGAAATATCTTCTCGTGCTATAAACTTTCCTCCAATGCCTGCTTGCAGTGCAACCTGGAAGTTTTGTCTTGGTATTACTTCTTTTAGTTTAGTAACGATTTCACGTCCAAGTCTTTGTGATTCACTTCTGTGTACCATGACACTGAGTGCTTCTACCATCTCGCCTGCAACATAGAAATCGACCTTTACAAGATCTTCTGCACGGTAATCATCAAGCTCGTAATTAAAGCTACCGTACCCGCTTGTAACACTCTTTAGCTGGTCGTAGAAATCAGTCAAGAGGTTGGCAAGAGGGGCCTCAAATGAAACGAGGGCTAACTGAGCGTCGACGTAGCTTAGATTTTTCTGAAT
>CAJAXB010000016.1 GCA_903946795.1 uncultured Candidatus Saccharibacteria bacterium
ACCCCAGTGCTTTCAATTAATAAGAAAGCAAAAAATGTTACTAAAGGTATCAACGATGCGAACAATACTGTGGCAAATGCTGGGGATATTATTGAATACTCACTTACAACTACAAACTTTGGCGATAGAGTTGCGTCTAATGTCATTCTCCGATCTGAAGCACTTGCCGACGTGCTGGAATATGCGAATCTAGACCTTACTAGCCTCAACGGAGCAACTTTCGAAGAATCCACAAAGACGCTTTCATGGAACACCCCCGTTACTATTAAGCCTGGTGAGAAAATAGTAAAAACCTTTAAGGTAGCCGTCAAAAACCCTATTCCTCAGACTTTAAAGCCCTATAACCAACCTGGCGGGTCTTATGACATGACGATGACAAATGTATACGGCGACACCGTAAATATTAAACTTCCTGGAAATATCGTGAAAACAACTGAGCAAGTTACTACAACCCTGCCTAACACAGGACCGGGAAGCGCGCTACTCATTGGAGCGGGCATTACGACATTAATAGGATATTTCTACGCACGAAGTCGACTGTTATCTAAAGAGCTTGATATTGTAAGAAGTGAATACGCAAACACAAGTGGAGGAATGTAATAATGTCAGAAAAGCAAAGACACCATGTAGAAGTCTCATCTAACAGCGCTGAACAAGCTGGTCATAATGAACAGATACATACACATGAGAAACAGCACGACCACGCAAAAGAAAGACACGTAGAAAAACAGACAAAAAGTCTAGAAGAAATTCGGCGCACTGTCGAACAAAGTGCGATACACACTGAACACGTTAGAAATGAAGAACGTGCTGCTCTAGAGCAAGATACTTCACCCCTATTAGTTCAAAAGGAACTAAAGAATATTACATTTAAGAAAACTTTGAAAAATGTTCAGAAAAAATTACCTGCTACTGAAAGAACATTCAGTAAAGTCGTTCATTCACCAATAGTCGATAAAGTAAGTGCTGTTGGAGAAAAAACGGTAGCTCGACCAATTGGTATTTTAGGTGGTGGCGCACTAGCGTTACTAGGGAGTGTATTTGCTACGTACTTCTCACGACGTTTTGGTATGTCTTATAACATCTTTATGTTTGTCATCTTTTTTACAGTAGGCTACGCGCTGACAACTATTTTTGAACTAATCTATAGAGGCTTTGTTAAATCACGAAACAGCTAACGGTCAATTATAATCATATCTTCTGACTGATTGCCCTGGTGAGTATTGTTCAGATTGATGTGCCCATGTGCTGGATTTGTTGCCGGCTGTGGTTGTGGCGCAGGAGTATATGGCTGCAAGCTTGGTTGTGGCGCAGGAGTATATGGCTGCAAGCTTGGTTCTGGCGCATTTTGAGGCTGCGTAGACGGGTTTTGTTGTACGGGTGTTAAATGTTGAGGGTTTATTGAATTTGCCTGCCCTAAAGGCTTTTGCGCAGCCTGAGTGGCATTTCTTTTCTTCAACCAGTCATCAAGGAAAGACGGTGGTGTTGCAGATTGCGCTGGCTTAGGCGACGCACTCATAGATGGCGTTGCCCGATTAAGTCCGCCCTGTGGCGACGGAGCCTTCGGTGCTGTCGCTAAGCGCTCAAATATCTCTTTTTCAACCTTATCCTTCGGTCGTCCATACTTTGCAGCTGAAAGTTGTTTCAATGCAGGACCGAGATTATTATTCTTAACTTCAAGATATGGCAACCCCGCCATACTAAAAGGCTGTGTTGGCACACCAGAAATTAGCGTTCTCACAATCGCATTATAGTTTGGCACCCTCAAGAGATCATCGGCGTCAAAAAGAGGCTGGAAGTATCGCGCCATAGCATCAACATCATTTTGTCCTATTCGATAAGAAACGATTGTACCCATATTTCCAAATACAGCGTCACGTATTTCTTCTGTGAGCTGTGTCACGAACTGGTTTGCGACAATGAGGTTCAGGCGATATTTACGAGCTTCTGACATGATTGTTGCAAAAGAATCTGTTGAAAAGTTCTGGAACTCATCAACGTACAAACAGAAGTCTTTTCGCTCAGACTCAGGAATATTGGCACGACTCATAGCTGCAGCCTGAAATTTCATCACAAATATCATACCCATAAGACGAGAGTTAAGATCGCCCATCTTACCCTTACTAAGGTTAACGAGCAATATCTTCTTGTTGTCCATAATATCTCTCAGGTCGAATGAACTCTTTCTTTGACCGATTATATTACGCATCATCTGATTGGATAGAAAGGCTCCAAATTTACTTACAACCCAGCTTGTTACTTCTCCGGACTCGTTTGAGCGCTGAGAGTTTGGCCATTCTTTAGTCCAAAAATCAAGTACGTTTTGATCCGTGACATATTTGAGCTTAGCCTTCATAAAGTC
>CAJAXB010000017.1 GCA_903946795.1 uncultured Candidatus Saccharibacteria bacterium
AAGGCCTCCGGGAACTAATAACGCAAGCGATGAAAAGTTCCAGCTTGGCATAATCGGCACCCCATTACCGCGACTTATGATCGACATACCAGTTGATAGTAAAATTTCACTCGCCAGAAATGCGCAGCACCAAATGAGAATCAAACTAAACCCTTGGGGTATTTTTTTATAGTATAGCTTGAAAAGTATGCGTGGAATCAATGCAAGACATGCGACAAACGCAGAGGCAATAAATAATATGATTGCAAGCCATTGTTGGGGGCTAAACTTCCAGATTACTTGACTCCATCCACTGGCACTAATTTTTGTAAACCACCAAATTGAGGAAATAAATAGCGCCTGCAATGAGAGATACATGGCACTTGCATATATTCTAAGAGAATATTGTACGAGCTTATTTTCACAATAAAAGAGAAGGCATACAGCTAGTAGTCCAACTAAAATTACATTCCTTTGGATAGAGTATCCTAGCGAAAATCCCGCAAGAATGACTCCAAGCCAAGGAAATAGGGTAGTTTTATTAATTTTCATTTACTCACAGATATTGCTAATGGTAGTATTTATAGTAACAGGAAGCGTTTGGGGTTGTATGGAAAATAGTTCAAAAAGGCCTAAAAGAATACTGATAATAATTACTGCAATGATTCTTGCCGTATCTGTTGGAGTTGGTGCATTTTTTTTCTTCAATAAAAAAAGTAGCACATCTAAGGTTGATCAGGAAAACAAAAAAATCTATGACCAGACAAAAGCTCTAGAAGTTGCTCCTTCTGGAATTAGTAACTCTAACCTTACTGCAATAAATAAGCTCATAACAGAAGGAAAGGACGCAGAAGCAAAGACACTTATTGATAAAGTTAAATCTTCATCAGGACTTCAGGATTACGATAAAATGAATCTTTATTCAAGTTTAGGTAGCGTCTGTTCAAGGCTTAAAGATACAGTGTGCCTAAAAGAAGTCATTGATTTTAATACGTCAAAAGGTAAGCAAGATATCTACATAATTGTTGTAGCGGCTGAAGTTGAAAAACCACGTAACCCGATCGCCTCTCAAGAGTATTACAAAAAAGCCAAGGAAATCATTGATAAAGAAGGCGGAGAATCATATATTGAACGACTCAATAATCAATCCGATATCTCTTTGAACTACGACGAAATAATAAAGGGGAGCCAGTAGCTTATGAAGCGCACAAAAAGCAATATGTTGCTACGGTTTTCAATGATATTTTTTGTATCTCTTTGTTGTTTAGTGCTTTTTAATTCTCGCAAAGCCAATGCGCTGCAAGTTACCTACCCAACTTCTGCAGATAAGTTCATATCTGTCTCCAAGGGTCCAAGTATCTCACTAGAGGCACCAGCCTCAATTGTGCAGGTAAAGGTCTCGCAAGACACAAGTTATATTCGAATTAATATTCTTGATGCCAGTTTTCATACTGGATTCGACTCCAATGCGCCCACTTCACCAGCGGGCGGCGAGACGACATACCAAGTCTGCGGGTCTAATGCAGATGGCTCGAAAAACGGCAATAACTGCCATATTTATAATAGCCCCAAGACCCCGGACCTCCCCATCCAGATTAAAGAAAATAGTGCCCCCGCAAGTTATGCGAATAATCTGTCATTTCCTGTTGATGCTAATGGATATCGAAATATCTATGTACTAGCACAAATTAATGTTTCCGGCCTTAACGGCTTTCGTGTACAGGCTGAAGGGTTCAAAGACCCGGGATTTACGCAGCCGACAGGCTATACAAGGGTCGGTTTTGGTGCAACGCAAACAACGGGCTATAACATGTCACTCGTAAGATTGCCACTTAACGGCTCTACAGAAGTCAGTCCTTCCTTTGACCTACGATTTAAAAACCCGTGCGGTAGTGGAGATAGGTTTAATCTTAATTGGTATGACGCAGATAGACCACCTAGTAGTACGCCTAGAGACCCTAATATATACTTTGTTTTATACAATGAAACCACTGGGCAGTCAGTGACGTCTGATCAATTAGCGTTTTTCAGCAAACAGAGTGGCGATGTATTTCTTGGAGGTAATAATGTTGCTCGATCGGTTGTTATAGCAAATAGTTCATTATTGCGCGTGCAGTCCGGAGATAAATATTTGTGGCAATGGAATAGGGTAAGAGGTAATAACGGTGTCCAGTTTGCTTTGCCGTACTCAGAAGCAGATGTTGATATCCAGTGTAATACTCCACCAACGTCTTCATTCACGGCAAATTGTTCCACAATAACTGTTAAAGCTGCAGATGATAATTTTATTCCAGCTGGGCCTAATTGGGTTTTGCGGTCTAATGGTCGTGATATCGCATCGGGAAGAGGTAATCAGACGATTGCGACCCCCGCCGCTTTACTTAATGGAGTGGCAAATAGTCTGACGTTACTGACGTATGACGTCAATAGCCAGGGAAACAATATTAACTCTGGCACCCAATCTGCTGCTCAAGCATTATTCTGTGCAAGATTTGAACTAAATCCTTCAACGAGCATTCAGCTTCTGCCAGATAATGAGCAGCCTGATACGGTAAATTACGGAGGAGGTGCTACAAAGACAACTGGTCCAATTCCTGTAAAAGGTATTACAGTATCTAGAACTTACTTTTACAAGAGGAGCGGAGCACCCGCTAAGGAAATACAGTTGAGTCCTGCACCTACCGGATTATCAAACCAAACGTTGGGATCAGCACTGTTTACTACAGATTTAGCCAGATCATTGACTGGACTCACCCTCAATACAGGGGATTGCGTCGGTCAATCTGTCACTGTGAGCCCTGGGGCAGGGTATGTTGATGCTAACGGTAATATTGTAATAAGAGAGGCTGACAGGATCGCTAAAGATTGCCCACCTATCGTCAACAAACCCTACGTCTCTTTCTTCGGAGGCGATGTCCTCACCTGTAAGGACATAGATACCTACTATAACGCTACCAAGAAAGTTGGTTCAGGCGCAGAATACATGGTCCAAGCTCAATCGAGCGTCTCGCAGTTTATTTCCGCATCTTTACGCGGCGGTAACACATCTCCGAAATTCTTAACTCTTGCAAACACTGGAGGTTCTGTGTACGGAGGTAGCTTTAATGACAGCAGTTGTAACGTGCCAAGGGACTATTTCACTGTTGGTAAGCCCGACGATGCAACTGCTAATTTAACGGGTACTATTGTAGCCCCTCAAGCTAATACACCCCAGAGTATTCTCTACAAACCTGCACCTGGCTTTAATAGCGTAAAGCTCAATGGCTTTAAAATTCCTAATGGGTCTCGCACGGCAATATATGTTGATGGTGATTTAGAAATAAACGGTAACATTACGTACGAGCAAGCATCTGATGTACCGTGGGCTAGCGTCGATGCTATCCCCGCATTGCATGTCTACGTCCGAGGCAACATCTACATTAATAGTAAGGTAGACAAACTGACTGGATTTTTTGTTGCACAAGCCAAAAACAGCAATGGAGGCATTATATACACCTGTGCTAATGGCAGAAGCCCCGTCACAACCGCTATCTTGAACACTTGCGGTACGCAGCTGACTGTCCGTGGAGCTTTCTCTTCCAGGAGAACCGTATTCCTCAGGTCAACTAACTCACTACGCAACGGTACACAAGCTGAAAATTTCGCAAACAGCAAAGCCGCCGAACGATTCATTATGGGTCCTGAAATGTACTTCACTGGCCCAGACACTACAAGCAGTGGTGGGGGTGGGGGA
>CAJAXB010000018.1 GCA_903946795.1 uncultured Candidatus Saccharibacteria bacterium
AATTCAACAGTTGCAATAATGCAAAGAACCTTATGAAACACTAATATTCGGGAGTAGCTCAATGGTGGAGCAAGAAGCTGTTAACTTCGAGGTTGCCGGTTCGAGTCCGGCCTCCCGAGCCAAAAATGATTAGAAAAGTACTTTGAGATGACATCAAGAAGTGCTTTTTGTTTTCGTGAGCATAACTATTATTTGCTATGATGAATCATATGTCATGGTACACGGGCTCGATTGAAACAATTTATACATCCCTTGAGTCTAATGAAAATGGCTTAACGAACAGTGAAGCTACTGCGCGGCTGAAAAAATACGGCGCGAATCAACTGGTTTTTAAAACTAAGCCTCTTTGGAAGATTATTCTTGAACCATTCACTAACGTATTTGTACTCGTATTATTAATGGCTGCAACCATAAGTATCGTAAGCGGAGAGATTCTCGATGCATCCATAATTGGAACGATTATAGCTATTAACGCAGTGATCTTTTATACGCAACAATTTACGACCTCTCGCGTAATGAAAAGCTTGAAAAGCTATAGTGTCCAAAAAGTTAAAGTACTGCGAGATAGTACGTTAACTGAGATTAGCTCTACGCTGCTTGTACCAGGTGACGTCATACAGTTACAAGAAGGAGAAAAGATACCTGCTGATGCCCGTCTGATACATGTTGAATATCTCGAAATTGACGAATCTTCACTCACCGGTGAATCTATTCCGGTATTCAAGAAGCCTCAAGATCTTGAGACCAATAAAGAGGTCTACGAACAGTCAAATATGGTGTTTCAAGGTACCTACGTTGTTGCGGGATCAGCTCATGCCATCATTGTTGCAACCGCTAATGGCACAGAGTTTGGCAAGATTGCAGCACTCTCTGCGACTGAAAAAACAAAAAGCCCCGTAGAATTAAAGATAGATACAATAATCTATTCTATCGTAAAGGTAGTCGCGCTGGTCGCAATTATTGTTTTTATACTTGCAATCCTTCGAGGCAATCCAGCGGGTGAATCTTTGCGATTCGTCCTATCCTTAACAGTTTCAGCCGTTCCCGAAGGACTACCCGTCGCTTTATCTGTAATCCTTGTTCTTGGCATGCGTCGAATGGCTCGACAAAAAGCACTCGTACGAAATTTTCAGTCAATTGAAAATATTGGGCTAGTAACTACTATTGCTACAGACAAGACAGGGACTTTAACAAAAAACCATCTTTCGATTGTTGACTACTGGACCCATAGCCCTTCAATACCACTTAAAGAACTTGCACGTAAAACTGTGACGCATTCTCAGTTGCATTCCGATCCCCTCGATAAAGCAATCTACGAATCATTATCTAGTAATGTTGCAGTGACAAAATATTACCCATTTGATCTAAGCATTAGGATGAGTGGTGCCTATATTGAAAAAGAAAAATACATTTACTTGAAAGGGGCCCCCGAACATATTCTAAAAATTTCTCATACAACAGACTCTATACATGCTATGTCCGAATCGATTATGCATGAACGTGCAACGCAAGGATACAGAGTAATTGGTATAGCAAGACTTAAGGCTAACCAAGCACCAGCTAGTCTTAAAAATATTCCTGAACAGGGTATTGAATTTCTTGGTTTTATAAGTCTCGCCGATGAGCTACGGAGTGAAGCAGCGCCTGCAGTACGGGCTGCTCATGAGGCTGGTATTGCAGTCTGCCTCGTCACAGGCGATCACTATGAGACGGCGTTTAATATTGCAAAAAAAGTTGGTATTGCGACGCACCCCGACCAAGTCATAGCAGGAACTGATCTACCGAAAGATGATATATCGCTTTTCAACGTCATCAAAGGTAAGTCCGTTTTTGCTCGTATACTTCCTAAAGATAAATATAGAATACTACAGGCACTTAAAAAACATGAGATCACCGCTATGACGGGAGACGGCGTCAATGATGTGCCAGCAATCTCAAGTGCCCATGTTGGAATAAGCATGGGTAGTGGAAGCGATATTGCTCGTGACGCAAGTGGTATCGTACTTTTGAATGATAATTTTTCTACAATTGTAAATGCTATCGCTGAAAGCCGAAAAATTTTCGATAATATTCGAAAAATGTTGTTCTACCTTTTATCCACTTCTCTAGGAGAAATAATTACAATGATCGGTGCACTCGTCATTGGCCTACCGCTACCAGTCACTGCAATTCAAATCTTATGGATCAACTTAGTAACCGATACCGCAATGGTAATTCCTTTAGGGCTTGAGCCTGAAGAAAAAAATTTGATGAATCGCCCGCCTCGAAACCCTAAAGCACCGATCCTCAGCAAGCTTATTTTTTCAAGAATGGTCCTCATTGCAAGCACTATGGCGATTATCACTCTAACGATAGTATTCATTCTTGATCGCAGGGGATACTCTACTGTATATATACAAACAGTTGCCTTCATGACACTAATCTCGGCACAATGGATGAATGCATTTAATGCTCGAAGTGAGCAGGGCTCTTCTTTTTCTCGCCTCAGAACATTTAATCCAGGAATGCTGGCTGGATTCTTAATTGGCTTTAGCCTTCAAATGGTTGTTTTGTTTGGGCCACTACAAACTATATTTTCAATACAAGACGTTCCGATATCAGTATTAGTAGTATCAAGCGCGGTCATGGCAATTGCAATTCTAGGTGTTGCTGAGATACACAAACTCTTATTTCATAAGGACGAACGCAATAAGGTAGTAAACTAGAATAATAAAGATTATGTAATTACTTTCTGTGGGGACATCCAGCCCAGCAGCAAGGCCTTCGTTTACCGGCAAGCAACTCTGTTGCAGTACGCTTGATATGATTTTTCCGTGTTTCAGGCCTCTTATTCGTAATGACCCAACAAATCCATTCATTGCGTGCGAGTGGGGTAAGGTCTTCCCATTTTTCAGCAACAGATTTATCTTTTGCAATAACTAAAGATAAATCAGATGGTACCGTATGCACAACACCTTGGGATAGCTTCATAGATTTCATACGGTTATTTTAGATGAATCTTAATAGTTAGGCTACTTTTTATAGCCTTGATTCCGTACAGGTACTACAGAAGCCGTCAATCTCGAACTGGTGATGTCGTGGAGTAAACTTAAACGTGTCAGTTACTGATTTGATAAATTCGTTTATGTGCTGCTCATCTTCAATATCAACAACCTTACCACAACTTAAACAACTAAGATGATGGTGGTGATCCATGAAATTATCAGATAGTTCCAGCTTATATTTCCATCCAACATAAATACGATTAACAATTCCAAGTTTTTCAAATAAATCAATATTGCGATACATAGTTACGCGATCGACTTTATTCTTAGCCTTTTCAATTAAAGCTGCCATTGATTGAGGCTCAGGGCTTAACAGTACTAAAAAGGTATCTTCACGTGCTTTAGTAATCTTGTAGCCATTATCAGATAAAATCTTTTTTAAACTCTGGATATTTTCTACTTTCATGTTTCAATTATACCCCTTATTGCAACAAAGTTGCAATAAGAACCTATATTGATTACTCTTGGTTTATGTCTGAAATACTCACCCAGTCTAAAGCCGAAGACGCTATATCTATAACTGAAGATTTCCTAATCGAAGAACGGGGAACTTCAATTGATGGAGATTATGCAAGTTATAAAGTCGCAGAACAGATTGCAACAATTGGCGACAGAGCTAAAATAGTACTCACAAGCACACCCCATCCAAATCTTGACGGCCTTTATGTGCCATTAAGTAAATATAATTCTGGGATCTATGACGAGGCTGCAACAGTGCTACCGGGCCATATAGTCCTTATACCTTCTGCCCTCGTCGAAAAGGGAACCTCATTGCTATATCCCGCAGTTGTTAGCGAAGATGGATTGAAGACTCAATCAATACGCCTCCATGTTCTCAAGCAATCCTATTCACAAAAAATTCAATATGGGACATCTATGATTCTTTCTGCCGCTGGACAATCCGAAACCAAGGGTGTTGGTGCTCATGGTACAAAAAGCAGCGATGGTATTGAGGCAGAGCATTTCGCAACACTACTTGCTGCAGGTG
>CAJAXB010000019.1 GCA_903946795.1 uncultured Candidatus Saccharibacteria bacterium
AGGCTGTTACAATAACTGCATGAATTATTGGAGAGAGCGGAGCCAGCCGTATCAACCTGGACAAGTAAATCCGTTCAAAGTATCTCGTAGTAAGATTGAACTTTTCATGCAATGCCCACGTTGCTTCTGGCTTGATGTTCGTTTAAAAATTACGAGACCAAATACACCACCATTTAACATCAATAAAGCAATCGACGAGCTTTTCAAAAAAGAATTTGATAGTTATCGAGAAAAAGCAGAGCCACATCCAATTATGAAAGAAAACAAGGTGAAGGCGATTCCTATGCAGCACGATGATTTAGAGACGTGGAGGCACAACTTTACTGGAATAGTCGTACAACATAAGCCTACAAATTTGCATGTATTTGGAGCTATCGATGATTTATGGGTTGATGAGGACGGAAAAATGATTGTTGTCGACTACAAAGCAACTGCAAAAGACAAAGAAGTCAGTATCGATTCAGATTGGCAAATCAGTTACAAACGCCAGTTAGAAGTCTATCAGTGGTTACTTCGGCAAAACGGGTTCGAAGTTAGTGATACCGGCTATTTCGTTTACACGAATGGGCGCATGGATCTGGACGGTTTCTTTAATCGAGTTGAGTTTAGAACAAAACTTATTCCATACACAGGAGACGATGCATGGGTTGAACCGACTCTAAAGAAAATGAAACGTTGTATGGATGGCGATATGCCCGCAGTTGGTAAGGCGGCCATGGGTGGTGAATGCGATTATTGCTTGTATGCAAAACAGAGAACAATGCTTACTCTCGATGCCTTAAAACAGCAGCGTCCCTAATCTGTTAACTTGAACATATTTTCCTGGTATAACACCTCCTGGCAACGTATACTGTGTATATGATTGATATACAGATAGTTCGAGACAATCCTGATCTTGTAGCTGAAAAGGCTGCGCAAAAAGGATATGAAATCAATGTGGGGCATTTATTAAAAATTGATACTGAACGCAAAAAACTCATCGCTCAGATTGAAACTCTACGCGCTGAACGTAATGAATATGCCGCATCTTTAAAGGCTGGCAAGCCTTCTGTAGAACAGCTTGAGCGTGGTAAAGCTATAAAACATGATTTGAGTGAGCTTGAAGCTCGACTCGACCCGTTGGAGCATGAGTACTTAACGCTTCTCAAAGCTGTTCCGAATATGCCCCTTGATTCAGTTCCTATTGGTAAGACAGAAGCAGATAACCAGGTTATTAAAACTGTTGGTGAAAAGCCTGATTTCGATTTTTCACCCAAGAATCATGCTGAGATTGCGTTAGCGAAAGGCTGGCTCGATAAAGAACGAGCAGCAAAAATTGCTGGCGCCCGCTTTGTGTATACCAAAGGCGATCTAGTACGACTTGAGTTTGCACTCTGGCAATACGGAATGGCTGTACTTGGAGATGAAAACGTATTGCAGCAAATTATTTCCGAAAATAACCTTCAGGTAAGCAGTAAGCCGTTTATTCCGGTCATACCTCCTGCAGTTGCTAAAAAAGAAGTATTTGAGGCGACTGGGAGACTGAATAGAGAAGAACAAACATACAAGTTCGAAGATGAAGATTTATGGATGAATGCAAGCGCTGAGCACACGATAGCCCCAATGTATATGAACGAAATAGTGGATGAGAAAGAGCTGCCAATCCGCTATGTGGGATACACAACTGCTTTTCGTAAAGAGGCTGGTACGTACGGAAAAGACACTGAGGGCATTTTTAGGCTGCATCAATTTAATAAGCTTGAAATGGAAAGCTTTGTACCACCTGAGTCTTCTTTCAATGAACATTTATTCATGATTGCAATTCAAGAGTATCTCATGCAGCAGTTGCGATTACCGTATCATGTACTCGAAAAATGTACAGCTGACATTGGCAGACCCAATGCAAAGGGAGTTGACATAGAAGTATGGCTTCCGTCTCAAAATGCATATCGAGAAACGCATACCGCAGATCTCATTACTGATTACCAAGCTCGTGCTATGAAGACACGATTACGTCGGGGAACGGGCGAGGTCGAACTATTGCACACGAATGATGCGACAGTGTTTTCACAGCGCCCATTGATCGCAATTATTGAAAATTATCAGACGCCAGAGGGTGACGTAATGATTCCGGAAGTATTAAAACCATTCATGGGAGGAAAAGAAAAAATATGATCCAAAAAATAGAAATTAACGGTATTCACACTGAAGTCACCGATGATTTAAAAAAGTATGTTTTAAAGAAGATTGGAAAGATGGATCAGTATATGCCGGTGCACGCTCGTGAGTCTGCTCATGCTGAAGTTAAACTTAAAGAGCAGAAAATTAAAACTCGTGTTGAATGTACCGCTGAAGTTATTTTACATTTACCGCATGGCACAATTACTGTCCAAGAGACGACAATTAATATGTTTGCAGCAATTGACGTCGTTGAAGCAAAACTCAAAAACCAAATCGTCAAGTATAAAGAAACACATGGTACTAGACCACTCCATAGGCGGATTATTAACAAGTTTAAACGTAATCCTGCTCAAGCGAGCGAATAGTTGAAATAGAGTAAAAATTACGTTCTTCTGTATCCGATAAATGCGATACAATAGAATCTGTACTATATCAACTACTGACAACTGCCAGAGGAGTGTTATTGAATGAACAAGGTGTTCAAAAAAGTTTTGGGAGATCCCCAAGCAAAAAAAGTAAAGCGACTACAAAAGCGGGTTGCTGCTATCAATGCTTTGGCTCCGAAATATGAAAAAATGTCTGATGAGACATTACAGTCTCAAACAAAGGCGCTTAAGAATCGATTGAAGAAAGAATCACTTGACCAGATTCTTCCAGACGCTTTTGCCGTCGTACGAGAAGCGGCGTCACGTAGTTTAGGACAGCGACATTTTGATGTACAGCTGATTGGTGGAATGGCGTTGCACGAAAGCAATGTTGCAGAAATGAAGACTGGTGAGGGTAAGACACTTGTTGCAACCGCACCTGTCTATCTCAACGCATTGACTGAAAAAGGTGTACACGTCGTTACTGTGAACGACTATTTAGCACAGCGTGATGCTGGATGGATGGGTCAGGTCTATTCATTCCTGGGCCTAACCACTGGCGTTATTATTGCGGATGAATCGTATATTTTTGATCCAAAGTTCAAGAATGAAAAGCATGATGATGAACGTTTGAAGCATCTGAAGCCATGTACACGTCAAGAAGCATACGCAGCTGATGTCACCTATGGAACGAACAACGAGTTTGGATTTGATTATCTACGCGATAATATGGTGCGTGAAGTCGATCAACTACGACAGCGTAATTTACACTTTGCGATCGTTGACGAAGTTGACTCTATTCTAATTGATGAAGCTCGTACGCCACTAATCATCTCTGCTCCTGCAATGACAAGCGGTAATTCCTATGCACAATTCGCTAAAGTTGCACGACAGCTTAAGGCCGAGAAGCATTACGAGATCGATGAAAAGCAAAAAGCATCGGTACTGACAGATGAAGGAGTTGATTTCATCGAAAAAGCGCTAGGGATTGATAATCTTTACGCGAGTGATAATATCCGTACTATCTATCACCTTGATCAGGCACTAAAAGCCCAGGCTCTATTTAAGAGAGATAAAGACTATGTTGTTACTTCAGACGGTGAAGTGGTCATCGTTGATGAGTTTACTGGTCGTTTACTAAAAGGGCGACGCTATAACGAAGGCTTACACCAGGCTATCGAAGCGAAAGAAGGTGTTGAAGTTCAGGAAGAATCAATGACACTTGCAACGATTAGTTTCCAGAATTACTTCAGATTATACGAGAAACTTGCAGGTATGACGGGAACAGCACAAACTGAAAGTGAAGAATTCCACCAGATTTATAAACTCGATGTTCTTGAAATTCCGTCTAACAGAGGACTTGCACGTATAGACCGTGCCGATCGTATTTATAAAACTGAAGCAGGAAAGTTTAAGGCTATTGCGCGCGAAGTCAGGATGCTCCATGAAAAAGGGCAGCCTGTGCTTATTGGAACAGTTTCTATTGAAAAGAACGAAGAGCTTGCACGATTATTGTCTCAGCAAAAAGTTCCATACCAGTTATTGAACGCCAAGAACAATGAAAAAGAAGCCGCAATTGTCGCTAAAGCTGGAGAGCGAGGAAGTGTTACCTTGGCAACTAACATTGCTGGACGTGGTACTGACATCGTGTTGACTGAAGAAGTTCGTGAACTTGGCGGTTTGTTTGTACTGGGCTCAGAACGACATGAATCTCGACGTATTGATAACCAGCTTCGGGGACGATCTGGACGTCAAGGAGATCCTGGTGTTACACAATTCTTTGTAAGTACTGAAGATGATCTTATGCGAATATTTGGTGGTGAGCGGATCGCGAGTGTCATGGAACGCTTAAAGGTGGACGACGAAACACCAATTGAGAATAGGGTTATTTCTAAAAGCCTTGAATCTGCACAGAAGAAGGTTGAAGGTCATAACTTTGACCAGCGAAAGAACGTCGTTGAGTATGACGATGTCATGAATCGGCACCGTAAAGCTACCTATGCCATGCGCCGTGAGATTCTCATGCAACCTGACATTAGTAAGCGCATCAAACTATTTCTAAAAGAAGAAGCAAAGTTACTCGCTGAGTCTCCGCTTGCTACAACTGATATGTATGAAGCTACACTTCGTGAAGTGTTTCCATTTAGCGAAGAAGTCCTTGATACATTATTTGATTCTCCTGCGGAAAAGTTTCCGCAAGCACTCGAAGCAGCTGTACTTGATCTGTATAAAGAGCATGAAGAATCCTTTGGCGCTGAACTCATGCGTAAGGTTGAGCGTGATATTTATTTACAGCTTTTAGACAACCTATGGATGCAACATCTTGAAAACATGGATCACCTGCGTGAAGGTATCCACTGGATTAGTGTTGGACAACGTGATCCACTTGTAGAATATCGACGTCAGGGTCAGCATATGTTTGAGGCTATGCAGGGTGAGTTACGGCATGATGTCGTACGCTCATTGTTCGCAGCAGAACGAACAGATTCGAACGAGAAACCAGTTGAAACTGATCTCACTCTTGCTGCACGTTCTTCAGTAGATAATGCAGATAAAATTATTGAAGCAGATGAGTTCCAAGAAGAAGATTTTATTGGATCGGGCCCTAAGAAGGGTGGCTCAAAAAAGAAAGTAACTGAAAAGTCACGTAAAAAAGCACATAAGGCTGAACGTCAACGTCGAAAAAAAGGAAAAAAGAAATAAGACTCATTCCAATGGGGTGGTTTCAAGAAATACAAAAACACCATGAAGCATTCAGTTACAGAAATAACACTCGAAAATGGTATAGCAGGGCTGCTGATTCACGTGCCTGACGCAAGTGTCATGACGTTTGAATGTACGTTTAGGGCAGGAGAATACCTGGTGCAGCCTGATAGGTGGGAGACGGCACACGTCATGGAGCACATGCTGCTCGGAGCTAATGAATTGATTCCAAAAGCTCGAGCTTTTCAGGCAGAGTTTGAAAAGAACGGCGCGTATTCTAATGCCTCAACTGGCAGTTACGACATTATTTATGAAGCCGAATGTGCGGATTTTGAATGGGATAGAGTATTTGGACTACTACTCACTGCAATCACGAAGCCGTTATTTCTTGCTGAAGAGTTTGATGCTGAGTTTGGTAACGTCCGTGAAGAATTAACCGCACGATCTAATAACCATTTTCGCCACCTTAACCTCGCGCTCCGTGAGCAATATGGATTTTGTGTGAGGACTGACCAGGAGCGATTAAAGTTAATGCATAATATTTCCCTCGATGATATTACGAAACATTACAAAAAGACGCATACAAGCAGCAATATGCGTTTCGTTATTGCGGGGAATATTAATGCCAGTCGGCGTAATATCATAACTCGATTGCTTGAATCTATTGAGTTGCCAAAAGGTAAAGGACGCTTCGAACTACCCGTAGAAACGCCTCGCGCAATCACTAGACCGTTGCATATTCAAAACGATACAGTCGATAACTTGTACTTTTATGTCGATACATTTGTGAGCCACAAGCTTAACGATGCACAGTATGATAACCTTTCCCTCATTAACAGCATGCTGACAGAAACACTGTATTCGCGTATTCTCGGTACTGCTCGTGAAAAAGGCTTAGTCTACGGCATGAGTAGTGGCGTAAGCAGGGCAGAACACAGTGGTAACTGGTGGTTCGGAGCTCAAGTCATGCCACAAAATGCACCAGCACTCTTTGACATTATGGTACACGAAATATCGCAGGTGTTTGCTGGAAAAATATCTGCCGAGGATATTAAAGCCGCAAAGCAATATGCTTTAGGGCGCTATCAGCGAAGTGGGCAGACTGTCGCAGGTGTTGCAAATGGATACAGCTATCGTTATTTCTTTGATGGTGTCATTAATGATTATTACGCCGAGCCTGAACGTATAGAAGCTATCACCAAGCAAGGTATTGTTGAGACAAGCAAGCTGTTGTTTTCCGAAAATATATGGGGCATTGGTACACTTGGTAATGTAAGTTCTGAATTTCTTGAATCACTACAAAGCAAAGCTGCGCCACTATGGAAGAAATAAAAAAAATTATCACACAATTGCAAAAAGACTATGCGAGTGCAGTGGATAAACTTAAGATCGACAATATTGTATCCGAGATAGAGGCACTTGACGCCCAGATCGCGTCATCAGATTTTTGGTCAGATAACAAAAAGGCGCAGGATGTAATGAAGAAGCAATCTGCTTTAAAAGCGCAGTCAGATCCTTGGATTCAGTTAGGTAAAGATATTAAGGATACAGAAGAAATGCTTGCTCTAGAAGA
>CAJAXB010000020.1 GCA_903946795.1 uncultured Candidatus Saccharibacteria bacterium
GTACTGTGCGAGTCATCTAACCCTCCTGAAACAATTGTGCTACTAGTCCAGAAAGAAGTTGCAGAACGAGTTGCTGCACGGGCTGGCGACATGTCTATTTTGAGTGTTACGGTACAGTACTACTGCGAGGTATATCTTGGTTTAGAAGTTCCCGCGATATTGTTTACTCCTCCACCAAAAGTTGATTCTCAAATACTCATCATGCATACACGTAAGCAAGCTTTGTTTTCTGTAGATACTAAAAAATATTTTGCTCTTGTTAAGGCGGGATTCGCACAGCGACGTAAAAAACTACGTTCAAGCATCAGTGCAGGGCTTGGGATAGCAAAAGAGGATGCAGAAAAAATGCTCATCGCTGCTAAAATCGATCCAAATGATCGTCCACAAATGCTGACGCTCGAGCAATGGTATGCATTGTACAAGGTCTATTATAAAGAACAGTAACTGACAAATACTTGACATGTTAAGTATTAATAAAATATTATTATTGTATGCCGCAAAACACGACTTCTCTTCCCTTTCAATCTACTGGGTACCTACTGAACCGCCTTGCCTTCTCTCTTTCTCGTCAATCCGATCAAATTTTACTAGAGCGATTAGGGATAGGTATGTCGCAGTACATCATTTTGCATATTTTGCAGCAGCAACCCTCAGTCCAACAGCGAGTTATTGCAACACAGCTCGGCCAAACTGAAGCAAGCATCAGTCGACAAATGAAAATTCTGGCAAATCAGTCACTGCTCGAAGTACGCACTAATCCACAAAACAGGCGAGAACACGTCATTATTCTTACGCTTAAAGGGGAGCGGATTATTGACGAAGCACACCACATACTCGATACGTTCTATAAATCTATTTTTGATTCATTTGGTGATAAAAGTTTTAAGAATTTTAGAGAACTTATTACGGCGTATTCAAGCGTCGTTAATAAGTGAAACATATGTTATTTTAAGTAAATTTAATACAATACCTTAATGACACAACGAAACTACCCAGACTTTTATCGACCCTTTGAGGATATGCATCCGCTTTCCCCGGAACAATTAGAAACCAGCCGTCAGAAATTTGATAAACTTTTCGATAGTTTTGTGCTGGATCACATGAAAGATGTCGATATCATTAAACTTGCTGAAGACATGCCGCAAGAAGCCAATCTCTTAAAAATTATTGAGGTAGACAGCCAGCCGTATAGCCTTTGGCTGAGGGACAAAGAAAGGCAAGAGTCAAATACAGAAAACGTATTTAGAAAAGATGAAATATTCCATAGAGAAATTGCCGTACAGAGAAAAGATTCTGAAGGTCAAGGCCGTGAACGTTGGTCTTACCGATTATGTGATGACGGGATTGTTCGTAGATACGATGGTGGTGATGTGTGGGCAAAGCAAGAGGAAAAAAAGAAATTAGGCATGCAAGATTTTCCAACATTGAGAGTCCATGAAAAACCTGACTATGTTGAACTATCTAAAGCACGAAATAGTAACATAGAAAATAGTATTCAAAATACACGACTGGAAGCAGACATGGGCCTTAATAATCAGCCGGTATCTCCAGATGAAATTGCAGGCCTAAAAGCATTTATTGACAGCTCTACGGTTCTCTAAAAATAACTAACTATAGACATAAGCATAATAAATATGGTATAATTAGCTTGCCTAAAAGGCGTTTCGGGGCTGAATTTTAAGCTCGACGTTGGACCTTAACAAACTCAAATGGCAGGCCGGATTAATCTGTACGTTAGTCGGATTAACCAAATAGTTGCAAAAACAACTGATCGCGAATCGCTGATCAAGGATCTAGCTGCAAAGCTTTTCCCTACACCAGCATTCGCACCAGCAGCCTAATTTAGGATGCCGCTTTTGACTCGACATCAGATAGAGTCTTTCAAGCGCCATATTATCTGATTGCGATAGATCTGGTTACCCCCTTTTCTATCTAAGCTTTAGGGTTGCAGCTACTATCTGTTTTGTTTATCTCTAGGACAGTAGCCCAAGTAGCATAAGATAAACTAAGCCTGTAGTCATTGAGTGCGTTAACTGACGGACGCGGGGGCAGTACCCGCCAGCTCCACCATAAAAACTCGAATTGTATATTCGAGTTTTTTTGTATAAAATTGTTATCTTTTTTTACTGTTAACTTTAGAGTATACTTCGAGTAATTATGATCGATGAAAGATTTGTACTAGCCGGCGCTTTTCTTAATATTATGGGTAGCGCAACATATGCGTATAACACCCTTAAGGGCCGTACAAAGCCCAACAGGGTTACTTGGTTTTTATGGGCATTTGCTCCGTTAATTGCTGTAAGTGCTCAATGGTCTGAGGGTGTCACCTGGGCTGCGCTTATGACTTTTATGGTAGGTTTTGGTCCTCTTATTATATTTATCGCTTCATTTGTTAATCGAAAGGCATTTTGGAATATAACGAAACTCGATATTATTTGCGGTGCTGTATCGCTACTCGCACTTATCCTCTGGCTCATTACAGGACAGGGTACAATTGCAATCATATTTAGTATCTTTGCTGATTTGATAGCAGGAATTCCTACTCTTGTAAAAGCTTTTAATGAACCTGAGACTGAACATCATAGTGTATTCCGAAATGGGGCAATAAGTGCCGCGATCACATTATTGACTATCAAAGAATGGAAATTTGCTAATTACGGCTTCGCTTTATACATATTACTGATTTGCCTAACGCTCTATCTTCTCATTCGGTTCAAGATAGGCACCAACTATTTTAAGACGGATGACGCTAAAGAAGTGGTGTAATGGAGACAACTAAAACTGTACTTAGCGCATTTGCAGTAGTCCTCACTGTCTTAGCCTATGTCCCGTATTGCAGAGACATTATTAATGGTAAAACTCATCCCCACGTATATAGTTGGTCTTTATGGGAGATGTTAACGCTCTTGATCGTAGAGTCACAAGGTACGGTTGGTGCTGGAGTATCTTCTCATATTAGTCTTAAACAAGTAAAAGCATGAACCTACACCGAAGTGATAAAAAACCTCAGTGGGAACGAACAGCTGAAAGTGAACGTACTGTGTGGCAACGTATTGCGCATAAAACCCATGGCATTGTCACTCCAGCAAATCTTGTAAGTCTTACTGGTCTCGCTCTGACGATGTCAGGATTGCAAGATTTTAAAAAGGGAAATAAGCAACGGGCAACTGCCAAAATTATTCTTGGTCGTGCTTGCGATATTGCAGATGGCCTGGTCGCTGAACATACTAAAACAAAAAGTCCCCTTGGAGAGGCTGTCGATGCCACAGTGGACAAAATTAGTATGGCTCATGGTCTGTACGTCCTTTCTGAAACTGATACATTGCCTGTTGTTACGACTGCTTCGTTTTTTACACAAAATATTGTTAATACCGCAGCAACAGCAATAGCTAAAAAGCGGGGAGTAGAGCTGCACCCATCGGCAGAAGGTAAAATTACCACGCTACTGCAATGGGCGGCTATTGGAGGATACGTAATCGACAGCGCACTCCATGACCAAAATAAAGATTCAGATACTATGTCGAATACGGCTCTGGGTAGTCATGTAGTCACTGCTGGTGCGACAGTCCTTGGGGCTGTGGTAAATGCGCAATACATGCGCACTGCACTGCAAACCCCGTCACAGATACAAACTCGTAATTTTTAGCTCGCCGCTCATGCTTGCATATAGATGCGGCGACCTCTATATTGAAAAAATGCAAGAATCATTGCCCAATACATTTCCCTTTCCTCGCGCAATAGGTTGCGAAGAAGAAACTGGCTTAATTGTTGGTCTTGATGGGGTCTATGACGAGCCGTATGACCTTTGTGTAAATCGTACAGCATACCTGCCTGATTGGCTGAAATCACATGGTCAGTCTGATTTTCTAACAAATGGATCTAAACTTTATATTGGTGGTACGAATGAGGATTCAA
>CAJAXB010000021.1 GCA_903946795.1 uncultured Candidatus Saccharibacteria bacterium
CAATCGAAGGAATTTAAGTTTGGCGCTACGTTCATACCGAGTTATGCCCGGTATTTTGATCTGGATCCTAAAGAGACTTTGCAAGCAATGATTGATGAACTTGGTATACGCCACTATCGTTTCGTGAGCTATTGGGATGAAATTGAAAAAACTCCAGGAGTCTATGACTTCAAGGAACTCGATTGGCAATTCGAAAAAGCCCGGGCGTCAAACTCTACTGTGACCCTATCCATTGGACTTCGCCAACCACGCTGGCCTGAATGTCACATACCAAAATGGGCAGAAAAAGAACCGAAAGATGTTTGGTATCCACAACTTAAAACATTCATGACCAAAGTGATCGAGCGATATAGGGATGTACCATTCCTTGAAAGTTACCAGCTTGAAAATGAATTTTTCCTTGATGTATTTGGTATTTGTCCAGATTTTAGTCGTGACCGTCTAATCGATGAGTATAATCTTGTGAAATCACTCGATCCCGATCGTACACTCATAATTAGCCGGAGCAATAACGCACTGGGTCTTCCTATCGGCAAACCACGACCAGATAAATTTGGTATCTCAGTATATAAGCGTGTATGGGACCGAACTGTCACGAAACGCTATTTTGAATATCCATTCCCAGCATGGTTCTACGGCTTCCTCGCTGGAGCAGGTAAAATTCTTACCGGCAAGGACATGATCATCCATGAACTCCAAACTGAGCCATGGGGACCAGATCTTGGTATACCTGAAATGAGCATAGAAGAACAAAATAAATCACTCGATGCGAAGCGTCTGACTGACAGGATAAATTATGGAAAAGCCACTGGAATGCGCGAAGTAGATCTTTGGGGTGTTGAGACTTGGTACTGGCGTAAAGTAAAACTGAACGACCCAAGCCTCTGGGAAGCAGGCAAGAAGGCTATCGATGACCAACAATGTCGAGCCTGCTACAAGTAGCACCTACAGTCTCTTTTAGGGTACAATGGCTACATTGTGAAGAAGAAACAAGCACAGCCAAAACTCATTTCTAACCGAAGAGCACGCCATGATTATGAAATCGATGACACGCTCCTCGTTGGCATACAGCTAACCGGAGCAGAGACAAAGGCCCTCCGTCATGGTCACGGCCAGCTTCGTGGTGCCTACATTACCGTCAAGGATGAAGAGCTATATCTACTAAACGCTACAATATCAAGTCTTCCTGGAGTGACTATTCCCGAATCAGAACAAACGAGAACCCGAAAGCTGCTTGCCAAACGGAGTGAGATTAACAAGCTTATAGCACTCAAACAACAGGGGAATGCCATAGTGCCCCTAGAGCTACTTACTCAGCAACGCTATATTAAGCTACGCATTGCTGCAGGACGCGGAAAGAAGCAATACGATAAACGGCAAACGCTGAAAGCGCGAGACCAAAACAGAGAAGCTAACGCAGCAATAAAGGATAAGGTACGCTCTTGACCAAAAAGTAACCTCTTGTATACCTGGAATATACAGGTTATGCTAATACTACGTTATTCATAACAAAAATATGCAAATATCAAAAATTAAGTCATTCATTCAGTACAAAATTGGCTGGTTAGCAATACTTTTATTCACAGTTATCCCAATGGCTTGGGCTATTCGACTCCTTATCGTCCAAGACCTCCCTCTGGAGCGCTATACAATACTCAGTACTTTTGGTCTTATGGAAGGTATTGCAGGTCTTATGCTCTATGCAATAAGCCTCGTTCTTGGTGCACGTCTGAAATTTATGGAGCGATATTTCGGAGGTCTTAATCGCATGTATGTCGCTCATCATCTAACGGGTGGTGTTGCACTTATCTTTTTATGCCTACATCCAATTGTTCTAGCCCTTCGTAATATCGTACCTATTTCTAGAGAGGGCTTCCGGATGGCTGCTGAATTCCTATGGTTTCACCCAATTAGCTTCGAAAGACCTTTAAGCCAGGGGATGGCCCTTAATTTTGGACTTATTGCGCTTCTTGGAACAGTCGTACTCCTCATACTCACATTTTTCGTCCGACTAAGATACCAACTATGGCTCCTAACGCATAAGTTTTTAGGAGTGGCCTTCTTTTTTGCAGCGCTGCATGTGGTTTTCATACAAGGACTCGTCTCCAATGATCAATTCTTACGCTGGTATCTACTCATCTGGTGTGGCCTAGGTCTTGTTGCATTTATATATAAAACAATTGCAGGACGTATTCTTATTAGGCACTACACATACACCGTAACGGATGTTTCTAAGCCAATTCGTGACGTTGTCTCAATTTCGATGGCTCCTAAAGGACAACGAATGGATTTCCAGCCTGGTCAATTCGTATTCATTCGTTTTAAAAAGAATAAAGATTCAAAAGTCTCTACCGAATCTCATCCATTTTCAGTTTCTTCAGGACCACAAGATTCGTCATTAAGACTCAGTGTAAAAGCACTGGGGGACTATACCAAAGATCTCATAGGACTTAAACCAGGAGCTATCGCTGAAATAGAGGGAGCATACGGAAAGTTTAGCTATAAAAATTATTCAAACCCTAACCAAGTATGGATTGCGGGTGGTATTGGTATAGCTCCGTTCCTATCAATGGCACAAAGTGTTAAAAA
>CAJAXB010000022.1 GCA_903946795.1 uncultured Candidatus Saccharibacteria bacterium
TCACGGTATCTACCGGTCGCTCGTAGTCGTCTTTCAATGTCTTGAGCGCTCGTGCCATACCTGGCAGCTTCCAACATATGATCATCATTGGCAATTGCCCGAAAGGCCTCATTCTTTTCTAGAAGCTCTTGACCTTGTCGCCATGAATTTTGTGCCTGAGCAGCACCTAGTTTACCTCGCATTTGAGATGGTCTAAGTCCTGCCTGTCCTGATCCTACGATTGCAGCAGCTTGTAGGGGATTATTAAGGCCACGAAGAGCACCCGTATTCCTGAATCTCTCACCCTCTTGAATTTTACGAGCATTTTGTTGGGTTTGACCTTGTCTGAATTTCTTAAGCCTATCAAAGCCACCACGGCTCCTGTCATTGACGAATCCACCTATCTGCCCTATAGCACCGCCAGCGAGTCGGAATGCAAAAGGAAGCGCAAAATAGGGACCAAAATATGCCGCAAAGGCTATGAGCCCCTTTAATGTACCGGAGTTCTCTCCACTAGGGCCTGTAGCGGCAATGACTGCGAAAACCCTACCGGTCGCTATAAACGCTGCGATAATTGGAAAAACAAGTAAGGCCTTTGAGAAAAGATCCCACCACGTTTTACCAGCTTTTTGCGTATTAGGCAGTATGTACATTGCTATCGCAATTGGAGCAAGAACAGCTAAAAGAATGACAAGGATTTGTCGCAAAATTATGGTCAGGAAGGCAATAAGTACAGCTAAAAACGCAGTTCCTACAAAACTTAAGATTCCAATCGGACCAAGTGCAATTGCAAGACCGACGAGCCCCGCTCCAGCAAGCCATTGTTGGCCTCCACCAAACTGAACTGCGGTATTCAGGGAATCTTTAAAGGGTGCTTCAATTAAGCCCCTAATGGTATAGCCCAGTGAATTACTTGCCTCTATGAGAAATATAACTAGTGGCCAAGATAAGGATATAACTATCACTGCAACCAGTAGTCTTGGCATAACTTTTTTGACCGTATAAGGGTCGAATGGCCCTACCTCAATTGCAGTACCAATAACCATGAGGAGACCAACTATTACAATGAAAGCGAGGGCAATGTTACGCATACTCGTCCACACTTGCTTAAACGCAGTACCTTGGCTTCCAGTAAAGTAATCGTCGGTTTTAATAGTAAGTTGATTCGTGATTTGTGTATCTAATTCCTGCACTGCCTTTGCGAACCCAGTAATTAACGGACAAATAAACCAACTCGCTGGGTTAACAAGGGAGGCAGTACACTGTGCTTCAATCGTATCAGTATTAGCCGTTGTATCTGAGGTTGCTGGCGTTGCATTTGCTGCAGCTGCAGCTGGGTTGGTTTTCAGTGATTCAAAGTATGCGTCAGCTCTAGTTTTATTCAATTGCCTAGCTATGTTAACGCAGGTTATACGCGACCCCTGCACTCCTGTTAGCGTGCCTGTCATTGCTCCGTCTACTGCTTCAATTTCTTTTCCAAAGCCAACGTTAAAGCTCGCTACGCGATAGCCAATTGGTTCTGTAGCGCCATTAGGCACCGCGTAAAATGGCTTTGTATCATCTACAAGATTAGTCGATGCAGTGCTAGATTCTTTATCGCTTAGTTTTCCTGAACAGCCGCCCTCGTCTACGGTACTTGAAAAAATTTGATTCCAGAACCAAAACTGAAAATCAGGTTTCTGAGATAGGTTTGGTGTAGCGCCTTTTTCAGTAGCGAACTTGCGTAAAGCGTCTTGTGTTTGAGATTTGCTCAATGCGTTTCCGCCAAGCTTCTCGTATAGTCCATAAATACCATTAGAAATTCCGAGCGCATCAATAGCGGGTCCTATATCTGCATTTGTATTACAGTCAAAGTCGGAGTTAACATTATTGGTTCCTCCTACGATTCTTCCGTACAATTTTCCATCTTGAAATTTTACTTCAGGTTCAAAAAGATTGTTTATAGCATCTTGTGCATTAGCTTTTTTTTCGTCTGGCTTATACCCGCCAGGTCCTACACATCCAGCAAGTAGTTCAGCTGAGCGCCATATTTTGTAATCATCACTTGGCGAAAGCTTCGGAGCAGCAGTAGCTTTAAGGGAAAATAAACTAATACCTACACTGAAAAGCAAAACACCAGCGATAATACTTGAGAATAATTTAGTAATATTTTTCATCAATTTTTCAAGAGCACTTTTATGAGCTTATGATAATTTATATTGAAGCCAGGTGCAAATTAAATGATCACGCTTCGATGCAGTTGCAAGGATAGCAATATAAACTGTATACTCAATACAATAAAGCAATTACGGCATGAATATATCTCTAAGACAAAATAAACACACTTTTTTTATCGTACTGATTGCAGTATCTATCATGAGTAGCATAGCTTTCATATCTTTTAATCGAGGTAAAGTATATGCAGCAAGCCAATGTTTTCAGGAGTCTTTACCTAAGGACGGCAAATCTTATTTCTCAAGCGTTACCTGTCCTCCAGCACTTGGTGCTGAGCCTAATAAGTGCTATGTGTACGACACTGGAACGACAACACCGCGTATATTTGATAACGGACTTGCGTGTGCTGCCGATATGATTAATAAAATGAAAGCTACGGGTTCTCTTCCCTTAGGATGCCCATATGGAGATTCTGGTACACCAGCTCCCGGCACGAAATGTCCTTATGCACAAGATGGTTTTGGTACTCTTGATCCAAGTCTCGGTGTATCAACCGCTACTACGATAATAGGGGCAGATCAGGATGCGATAGACTGCGCAACCGGAGATTGTAATTTTGTAATAAAGTACATTAATCCTCTCATTAAGTTTTTGTCTGCCGGAGTTGGTGTAGTTGTGACGCTTATGATTATAGTCGCGGGCATACAGTACTCTTCTGCAGGCAGCGATCCGCAAAAAGTTGCTGCATCAAAGAGAAAAATTACTAACGCAATAACAGCTTTGATACTGTATCTTCTCCTGTTTGCCATCCTTAATTGGCTCGTGCCAGGAGGTCTCGTATGATACCGTACGTCATACTTAGGGCAATGAGTATCTTTGGTGCAACACCTGCAACCGGAGGCGCATGCAATAAGGATACAACTCTTTTAGGCATCATCCCGACATGGTATAAATATCTGCCCGATTCGGCATTTGATCCGACTAATTGCATCATTAATATTGATATTCAACAAAATCCCGAACAACTCTGGCTCATAGGGTTTGGTGTTATCGATATATTATTGCGGTTAGCAGGACTTGTAGCTGTGGGATTTGTTATCTATGGTGGTTTTCGTTTTGTGACAAGTCAAGGAGAGGCTGAAGGTATTAAAGCAGCACGCAGTACAATTATTAATGCTTTGATTGGACTCGTAATTACTATTTTTGCTTCTACCATTATTACCTTTATCGCAGGAAGGATTAACTAGATGCTTAGCCGTAATGCCCTCTTTTTTGCTATCGAAAAATCCGATATTGATATCACACCGTTGCCGCAACCTAACCCCAATAACGTGCTCCCTACCGTATTAAATATCGTGTGGATTGCATTGGGGGCAGTTTCTTTGATCGTGATTATTATTTCTGGCATTCGGCTCATGACATCATCTGGAGATCCACAGGCTACAACAAAAGCACGTAACACAATTATATATGCGGCCGTAGGACTTGTGGTTGCAATCTCAGCCTATACAATAGTCTCATTAGTTATAGGAAGACTATGATGCGCAGGCTATTTATTTATTTTGCAAGTATTTTCTCAGTAGTATTGCTTGTATTGGGCGGAACGGCACAAGCAGTAAATCCGTACGGCAATCTATGCCAAAATGGTGCACAGGATTCAGCAGTTTGCACGCAGCAAGCTCAACAATCTAGTAATCCTTTTTCTGGACAAGATAGTCTTGTAGATAAAATAGTGAATATCTTGAGCATTGCTGCCGGTATAATAGCTGTTGTTATGGTTATGGTTGGTGGACTTCAAATGATTACATCAACGGGCGATGCAGAAAAATTTGCACGAGGAAGAAAGACATTAATATTTGCTGGTATAGGCTTATTAATTGTTTTAATGTCAAGATTAATAATAGGATTTGTGTTAGGAAAGATATGATAAGTACGAGTCGAACATTTAAAACATTCATAACGGGTTTGATTGCTGTGAGCTCAATACTCTGCGCCAATACAGTAATGTATACCCATACTGCATATGCAGCTGTCGATGCTAAACAGGCTGTCTGTGAAGGTGCGGGCGTTGTCGATCCGACTTCCGGAGGATGTAGCAGTACGAGCTCTACCGCTGTCGATAAGGTATTAAGTACTGGATTAAATCTTTTTAGCGCAATCATAGGAATCATTGCTGTTGTTATGATTATGGTTGCAGGTTTGAAATATATTACTTCCCAAGGAGACTCAGCAGCAATTGCATCAGCAAAAAACTCAATCATCTACGCTGTAATCGGTCTCGTAGTAGTTGCACTGGCGCAGGTTATTGTACGCTTCGTTATTAAACGATTTATTAATTAATAACCAAGTAACACTTGTATCTAACTCTAGCAGTATGATATAAAAAGATAAGTATAAAGAAAGGTTCATACATGATTAAAAAAATAAAAAATATTTTGGTAAGTGCTCTTGCTACAGCAGCATTGGTTACCCCATTTTTAGTACCAGTCAGTGTTCGTGCGGCAGATATTCAAGACAGCGTTTGTAGCGGTACTGGAATATCTATCAATACATCTGGCGGTGCGTGTACAAATCCAGACGTTGGAGGTGCGGAGCAAAAAGTGAATGATACAATTTCACGGGGCCTCAATATCTTTTCAGCCATTGTTGGTATTATTGCGGTTGTTATGATCATTGTAGGTGGAGTGAAATATATTACCTCGCAAGGTGAATCTGCTAATGTCACATCTGCTAAAAATACAATACTTTACGCACTTGTTGGGCTAGTTGTGGTAGCACTGGCGCAGGTCATTGTACGCTTCGTTATTGGACGATTCGTAAACACTACCTAATACGTTCTAATATGATTAGTATTTAAAAAACCCTGCATACGCAGGGTTTTTTAGTGGAAGGATTTTTCTATATTATAGTACTTGAATCTTTTTGACAGAGTCTTGCTTAAGTTTTGCAAAGCTAATTGTCAATACA
>CAJAXB010000023.1 GCA_903946795.1 uncultured Candidatus Saccharibacteria bacterium
AGAATATTGAAAAAACGCTCATTGATAGCCAATTTAAAAAGGAAAATTCTAATAGATGGCCATTAAGAGCTTTTGCATCACTTCTTAGTGTCGGTGCTCTAGTTCAAGGGTATCGCAATCGAAGTAAAGAACCTACAGCAAAAAGGCTAAGGAAATAAGGAGTAAGAATATGAGTATAGAAACATATCCAGCGTATGGTCGAGACTTTGCTATTGAAGGAATCAGACAACTTGATCAAATCATGGTTGGTCGTGAAATTCCTAAAGCAGCGGGTATAGTGGCGGTAGCTGCAGGCGTAAACCTTGTATATGCGGGCGGAACTGGTAAGGGAAAAACCGAGCTTGCATTAGCATTACCTCAACTTATATCTGATATACATCCAGAAAACGTAGCTGAAGTACCCATTCAGAACGACTTGAGCGGTATGCAGTTAATTGGTGGCGCAAGCACATTTACTAAAGAAATGGTAAAGGGTGATCGAACAACCACTGAACACACACATACAATGTTGGACGGAGTGATTAGACCAGAGACACAGGTAGTCATGATTGATGAAATTAACCGTGGGTCTCCAAAGACATTCGAAAGCCTACTTGGTATGCTTGAATCACGACGTATAGTTACTCTCGAAGGAGTTCGTGAGGTACCAAACCTTGAATTTGTTATGGCAACCATGAACCCTCATGAAACCTACGAAGCGACACAACCTGTTGCTCATGCTACTATTTCACGTTTTTCAGCAGGTGCAATATTTGACCGTGGAGGCTCTCGAGAAGAACGAATTGCGAATGTTAAAAAGATTGGTGAACTGCCAAAAGATGCAATAATAGAACCTATTACTGACCTAGCTACGATTCATCGCATGCGACAGGATGCTCAAAAAGTAGCAATGCCTGAATCAATGGAGACTAAAATTGCTCAATTAGCAGTAAATACTTCAGATGCTCTTTGGGAAGAAACTCGACTTAATCTTGATGATGGTGAAGAGCGAATTAGTACACAAGTTCGTAAACTTGCGCGAATAATTACAATTCTTTCTAACGAGACGTCTGTTAATGAACAGGCGGTGCACAATGCTTTAGGCCTCGTTGTAGCCGCACGTGTTGGAATGGGGCATAGTAATGCAGTTGAGCGTGGACCAGAAATCGTTAAGAATATTATTGGTTCTAGTTTCTAATAAAAAATAGTGAATAATCTATGCATTTTCCTGAAACAGTAGCATCAATGACAAAATTGCCACCAAATAGGCGGCTTAATCCCGGCTCACATTTGTTTCGCAGGGAGACTACTGGTCATGTTGGTACCCCTCAGCCAGATAGGGATTTTATTCCTGGTATCGACAAAGCAACAGATATTAAGGTACTTTCCTTTTTGGGCGAAACAATTGGGACTCCACAGGTTGCACAAGTACAACCTCGTGGCAAAATGGGAGTTAATATTTTAGTAGATGGATTTGATAAAGAATCTGACGAGCGTATTGTAGCGCGCAAATTACAAGTTGCTTCTAATATAGCTAAGCTACTCCATCATGATCTTGCATACCATACATCAGATCTCGTCCATCTCTATAGTAGTGAAGATATCTCACTAGACGACCTTGGGCATGCTCGAGGTAATGTACATCGCCTTCCTGAAGATCAAAATGCCCTCGAAATCTGTCACTCTGGTCTCACAATTATGATTAGCGACTTTTCACGTAAGCATTTCAATGCGAACTCGAGCGTGTTTCCAGCAATAGCTGTAAAGATTAATCATCAGCTAGAACGGTCTATTCCTAAAAATGTAGGTATCCTTGCGCTTGGCAACGGATATGAGATAGATACTACCCAGGAAAGTGAACGTATGTTTATGAACCAAAAACTGAGTAACGTTCATCATACCGAAGTCGAATCCTTACTGGCTGGCGGAAGTAGCGTTGTTGATGTAGTGATTAATCCTCAATTGCAGCTTGGTTTTGATCAAAAGGCCGTCGATCAACAACTTGGCGCATCAGTATCTAGCTTACGTTAAAAATAAGCATAAAAACATTATTGACAAAAAACAAATACCGTGATATCATAAGTTCGTAATAATCAGTGTGTTTGTATAGAGGTGGATGCAGATACATGTGTTACACGCTCAGTTATTCCCAAGATTAAGAATAACTGCAGAGTGTAATGTAATGAATAGTAAAGAATGAAATTTGCTAAGGAGAGAAGAAATGCCAAATTCTAAACCTAAAAATCCTAATCCTGAAGTTGTCCTTCAAGATGACGCTCTAGAACTATTTCCAATTCATGATACTGAAAACTCTGTTGTTTCTGATAACGCGGAAACTCAAGACGTAGGTAATGAAGCCACACCGACAGATGAAACAAGTGAAGACGTCCCTGAATCAGTAGATGAAGCTGATAACTCTTCAAAAAGAAACCGCTGGCGTGGGTTAGTTGCTGTGGGTGCCGCCACAGCAGTACTAGTAGGAGGTCTTGCTATGAGGGGCTGTGGATCCGAAGATAATAATGATCCAAGAACAAAAGGCGGCGTAGAGATGTGTGATGATTACATCAATGATCATGCTGCAAATAACAGTGACGAGTATGTATCTACTGCTTTCCTTCCAAAGGGAGAAATAAAGGATAGTGAAGGGTCAAAGAAAACAGTTGAAAGCTGGTTCAACGAGGATGGACCGCTCGCTGGAAAAGGCGATTTTGAATCAATAGCGCTTGTTATGGCAGCTATTGCTCAGCCTGCAGAACAAGGAGAGATAACGAATCCAAATTATTCATACACAGCTGCCTATGAGCGAAATATTGCAAGATACAATGGCGATAATGGAGTCGAAGCAGCACGTAATGACTGTCGTAAGGCATGGGACGTTCTCGGTCAAGTTGCTGGCTACGATGAACAAGCACTAAAAAAAGGTGTTACTGTTAGTCAATTTACTGCTTCTAGAGACAAAGAAACTAATAATATCACTGGCCTCACACTCACTAAATATGTTCCTACAGAGTATATTGAAGGTACAGTATTCAAGTTAAGAAATACGTCCAAGCTAAATGCTTTTTACGAAATTGTCGTAGATCAGAACGGTAACATGTTTGTCAGTGGATATACAGAAGCACCGACACAGCCAAAAGACGGTGATATAGACGCGGGGGTCAATCCTGCAGATACTGATGTCACTATAGATGTTGCTCCACAGCCAGATCCAAATGCCGACAACTCTGCTAACACTGATACTGCCGGTCCTGGTCCAAGCGGTCCTGGTCCAAGCGGTCCTGGTCCAAGCGGTCCTGGTCCAAGCGGTCCTGGTCCAAGCGGTCCTGGTCCAAGCGGTCCTGGTCCAAGCGGTCCTGGTCCAAGCAATCCTGGTCCAAGCAATCCTGGTCCAACACCGACGACACCTCAAACAACTCCTACAACTACTCGTCCTCCTGTACCGACTGTGCCTCCTACAACTGCACCATTTAAACCACCAATGGATTGTGACCCAGCTATAGATGTTTGTTAAAAACCAGACTAAGAGACTATAAAGAATATGAGGATATATACAATGAAAACTATCAATAAATTTCTAACCCGACTTGCTACAACAGTTGCTGTTCTCGTAGCAGTGGCTACTGTTGGATTCAGCGGTACGGCTCAGGCTCGTATCCAATACAGCCCAAATGGAAATGGCACAAGCGCTACTCCAGTATTTAACCAGTTTTACGATGTACCCAATGGTGTTGGAGACGAAGCAGACTTTGTACGTGTTAAGCCAAAAGCTGGCGGTAATGCAGACTATACAAGTACGCTCAATGATGTATGTAATGTAGGTTCTAGCTTTAATGTTCGGACATATATACACAACGGTGCTGACCCAAGTCTTAATGGCAATGGTTCAGGCTCTGCTGTAGCACGAAATGTTGTTCTACGACAAACTGCTGCTCTTAACAAAGCGCAAAGTTCATTCAAGTTTGATAGCACAGTTACTGCAAATAATGCAGCTACAGTATCAGACAGTGCAACACTAAACTGTAACGGTAAAACTGTAAAGATCAGCCTTGTAGCTAACTCAGTACAGACATACAGTAAAAGTCTTGGATTCCAAGGCGCTCCTGACAGCTCTGTAAATGGCACTCTCAATTTAGGTAGCCGAGTACAGGGAAGTGGTGATGTATGGGCATGTTGGGATGATCGTGTAATCGTAGTTTACGAAGTTAAAGTAGAATCAGTTCCTGTTGTTATAACAGGTGATGGTGAATGTCGTGCCAACGATGTTGTAATCCTTGATCAGACGGCTCGAAAAACTCGTGCTACTATCAACGCTGCTACTACAGGTGAAGGTGCATCTATTGTTGGTTATGAAATCAACTGGGGTGACAATACTGCAGTAAGTAATCAGCAAACAGATGAGCACACCTATGCTAAAGATGGTACATATACTATCACTGCTCGTGTAAACGTAAAGATGCCTGACGGATCTACAAAGTGGGTAACAAGTACTACTTGTACTCGTACTGTAACTTTCAAGAATGGTACAACTCCAGTCGTACCACCATCTGGAAAACTTCCTGATACAGGTGCTGGAAACATTCTAGCTATCTTTGCTGCTACTGCTGCAATCGCTGCAATCGCACACCGATTCGTAATGCGACGCAAGTCTAGCAACTAAGGTATCAATTGTTCTAGCTGTGACGGCTAAAAGGAGCTTCCCATGGAGCTCCTTTTTAATTGCGTTCTATAACTTCTTATGCTATGATGGGAAAGATCGTATGAGCACTCGTGACTGACCGCTCAACACTTTACAGCCCTGACATTTGATCAGGGCTCTTTTAATGAGGGAGGCGCACAGATGCAGAAAGCACTTGTCTATTTTGCCCAGATGATTCGACAAGAACCCGGCCTTGATTATCTAAAATATAACTTTCACCGCTTCGACTTGCTTGAGCGAGCGGTCTATTATTAGATACAGCCTGAAAACGAGCCATATTGTGCGCATACACATGGTATAGACTATTCTCTGTAAGAAATGACAGGGAAGCGGAATTAACTAGAATACTCGCACCCTCTGAAGTTAATCGACTATATTCATTAAGTGCGCTCACACCGCTACAGGCAAGTGTGCCTATAGCAATATCGTTATTAGTCTTATAGACTTTTTCCGGCGTTTTTCCGCGATCTATCTGCTGAGTAGAATTAAATGCTACGTTTATAGAACTTTTCCCAATTATACTAAAAGAAGCTTGTAAGCTATATGGAAGTAACTCACCGGTTGGAATAAGAAACGTTTTATCTTGTTGCTCAATCAGATCTCCAGTCTTAGACATATAAATTATTCGGTTTGTTCCTGATGGACCTTTCCCATTTACGATACTCGTAATAGCGACACCATTTTTTGATAAAGGAGTAAGGTAGGACTCTTTCTGAGGATCTTTTTCTATACCTGAATATTCTGGCAATACTAATATTTCAGAGGATTGAACAGGAGCTATATTAGTGTCTATTGATTTCATATCGTCATCTTCAGACAGATGCACAACACTGACTGTTACATTTCTAGTAAAGTATAAACTATCACCTTGTTTCCAGCCCAGTATAGTAACAAAAGCTATGAAGCACAGCAAAAGAATTGCGTAAAAGAACTTTCTTCGTAACAAAAGCCATACTGTATAGTTGAATAAAATAACCAGTAAGCTGATACCAAAAAATCCTAATATACGAGAACTGTATACAAGTACCGTGCCCGAACCTGGAACAGCTAAGGATCCCCAGTTAAAATTAGGACTAAAGCTGCCTTTAGGCCCATAGGACATAGCAGCGTATAAGTAGCTTCTTATGAGTTCAGCAATGGGAAATAAGAAAGGAAATGCATAAAACTTATACTGTACGTTTTTAATGATGCCTAAGCAATATCCGAGGAGGGCGTAAGCTAAAGCGCTAAACAAACACACAAGACACCATGCTATTAAGCGAGCAAGAACTGTAATCCATCCACTTAATCCTATATTCCAATTTTCGGGTGACATTTGAAAAAGGAATAGATTAGCAAAGCCACAAAGTATAAGCCCAAAAATATAGAAATCGCTAACACTTTGGTTTATTGTACGCTCACGACTTTTCATAAGATAGAAAAGCATTGGAATCATACTGAAAAGGACAAGCCATGACAGCGAACTAACAATAAAGGATAAACCAGTTAACAATGCGCTTAATATGATTATATATCTTGGTGAAACTATGAGGCCTGTTTTCGTAGGTGTCATGTAGTAATCATACCATTATGAGTGCGCTATAAAAGGACTGTTTCAATGTCAATTGTTATGGTATAATATTTTGGTTATAAAAAGTAATATGGTCCCATCGTCTAACGGCTAGGACACCAGGTTTTCATCCTGGCAATAGGAGTTCGATTC
>CAJAXB010000024.1 GCA_903946795.1 uncultured Candidatus Saccharibacteria bacterium
CGCTGAGTATGCAATTGCTGCACGAGAATTCCTGCAAAGAGCAAAGGGAGCCATGCTAAAAATAAATTCCACAAAAGGTACCAATATTCTGTGCTCTGAAAGTAAAAAGCACGAAAAATAAAAAGTGCAACACTGATCAGACTGCTGAGTGCCAAGGTCTTTAAAACATACCGTCTATGCATATAGTCATTATACCCTGCTTATCCGTAATTCTACGGTATAATGAATGGAATGAAATTACTCGACCAGCTTATTGAAGTCATACGCTCTACAATTAAAGGACTCATGTCAGTCTTTGCTATTGCACTTAATAAGGCCACTGGAGGTAAGCTTTCAGCAGACGTTATCACCTTAATTGGTCTCTTCTCACATATACCTATTGCCTGGCTTATTGCTGAACAAAAGAATTATCTCGCAGCTGCTTTACTGGTCTTTTTTGGCCTCTTTGATAGTGTTGATGGGGCACTCGCCAGAGCGCAGAAAAAGACAAGTAGTCGTGGTATGCTGCTCGATGCAAGCACCGACAGAATCAAAGAAGTTATTTTATATGTAGGGGCAAGTAGCGCGCTTGTATCATCTGGATACGCTGGTTGGGCGGGATGGGCAGTCGCAGCGTGCGGTGCATCACTCGTCGTAAGCTACGTGAAAGCAAAAGGTGAAACTGCCATTTCCGATAAAAAACTCAGTCCATCTGATATAAATCGGATATTCGCAGACGGTTTAATGCGATACGAAATTCGTATGTTTGTACTAATAGTTGGATTACTCACTAATACATTACGCTTTGCCCTTGTATTTATTGCGATTACAAGCGCATTCACTGCTATTGGACGATTCTATAAGATTAATCAAAAGCTATGATCCGTATAGATCTTCATACCCATTCCACTGGATCTCCTGATGGTGGAATACGACTCGAAGACTATAGACAGATACTTAGTGACAAAACACTTGATGTCATAGCAATTACTGATCACGATTCTATTGAAACGGCTGTAGGCATACAAAAGGAATTAGGTGAACAGATTATTGTCGGTGAAGAGATTTCAACAAAAGATGGTGAACTCATCGGATTATACCTTACAAACACCGTACCAGCTGGTCTCAGCGCACAAGAAACTGTTGCTGTAATTAAAGCTCAAGGCGGCCTTGTTTGCGTGCCTCACCCTTTTGAGACTGTCAGAAAAGGAATTACTCAAGAAACTCTCGATTCAATCGAGAGGAATGTCGATATCATCGAGGTCCACAATGGTCGAGCGGTATTTCAGAATAAAGGCCCACAGGCAGCAACATGGGCACGCATACAAAACATCGTCGGAGTTGCGAGTAGTGATGCTCATGGTTCGCGAGGTCTTGGCACCACCTACACAACACTAAATGAAGTGCCCACAAAAGAAACACTCGTGGAGTTGCTACAGACGGCACGACTGACAACAAAACGTCCACCATTACTGAGCCTGTTATATCCAAAGCTACATAGACTCCGTGCTAAAATAAACAAATAACCATGAGCACATACGTATCAGCTTTACTATTATTCCTTCCAGCGGGCATTGCCAATGCAGTACCGGTACTGGTCAAAAAAGTGCCCGGACTAAAAAGACTAAACGCACCCTTAGATGGGGGTATTACCTTTAGAGGTAAGCGCCTATTAGGTACTAATAAAACATGGCGAGGGCTGATTTCTGGAACAGTTGTTTCAGGATTCATTGCTTGGCTCCTCTACCCACAGCTAAGTATTGACACAGGTTCAACACAACATGGCATTGCCCTTGGCTGTGCAATTGGTTTTGGTGCACTTCTTGGTGACGCGGTTGAAAGCTTTTTTAAACGTCAAAAAGAAATACCTTCGGGCAGTAGTTGGCTGCTGTTTGATCAGCTTGATTACGTAATGGGCGCTCTATTGTTCAGTCTCCCTTTTGTACGACTTGCAGGTATAGATTACCTACTGGTCATTTTGACATACTTCGGGCTTCACTTTATCGTGAGCTACGTTGGATATTTATTAGGGCTTAAAGACAAGCCAATTTAAATTAGACGAGTTCTTTTTTCATTTTTTCAACAAGTGCAACTGGTGTTGGGTTCTGTCCATTTAACAGACCAAGATAGATTGAGACAAAATCACCCATAAGGATCGTCCAAAGCATGTGTTGCAGCGGACTCTCACCTGAGGCATGTACGACGTGCGGCTGAGGCATTTTACCTGAAAGTAGTCTAGCACTAATATCAAAGCGTTTTGTCACCTGGGGATGGTCATATGACGTTTCTAGGTCAATAATGGTGTATGGCTTGACGGTTGGATGTGAACTCCACCCAATGAACTCATTGTGACTAAACTCGGGCAATGTTCCGTACCACGCAACATTCTTTGCATTTTCATTAAAGCTTATTTTCCACTTATACGCTGCCGGCGCCATGAATGGTCCGGAATATACTACAATACTTTTCCCCATGCATTCACGGGCGAGTTGCTTAGCAGGATTTTGCGCAATAGGCACGGTCGGAATAAGTTTTGCCGACTCTGTTTCTAAAAAGTTAGCAGTTTTTTGGAGGTCGACCGCACTCACTTCTTCATGCAATAACCCAGTGTTGCCGAGTAATTGTAATAGCGCTTTGAGGTTGTAGAAAACTGCGTAACGTGGCTGCTGTGCTTTAGGTAGCAAGATGTGCAGGTAGTTATTTTTCTCTGCAATTTCCTGAAGTTTGCCACCTCCTGATACGACAACAATGCGTGCCTTTTTTTGTGCAGCCTCAGAAAGGGCTGCAATTGTTTCTTCAGTATTTCCTGAATAGCTGGCAGCTATAAAAAGCGTTTTATCAGAAACATATTGTGGAATATTGTATTGACGAGTAATTTCAAATGGAACACGAAAGCCAGGAGCTGAACCGAGGATTGTTGCCGCCAAAGCTGAACCACCCATTGCGGCATAGACTACGTTGGAAATACCCTTAAAGTCTTGTGACGGTATTGAGAAGTCATGTAGTAATTGCTGTGGTTGCGCAGCAGCTATTCCAAGAGAATCTTGCGCATCTTTTTCATGAATATATTTTAAATCATCAAGCATGTCTACCTCCATTAACAGTCTTAGTATACGGTATATTGTATGAATAATTCTTATGTTATACTGTTATCAATCGTATAAATACATCAAATGGAGGGTGGGACATGTTCGATCAAAATCAGCAAACACAAAGCGCGCCAGTAGTACCTGAGCCTGCAGTTCAGACAGATAGTACAGCAGCGCCAGCAGCAGACACTGCAACTTATAATACAACTACAGTTACTCCTGAGCCGTTAGCAGAAACAACAACTCCAACACCTACTGAAACTCCGTCAATGAGCGAACCGGAAGCACCGGCTGTAACAACTGAACCAGCTACACCAGAAGCGACACCGACTGAAGCACCGGCTGTAGATGATAGCTTGCTTTCAATCAAAAAGGACGCGCTCCAAGATCTAACTCCTCTTCTAAGCCAACTCGAACAAACTCCTGAAGAAAAATTTCGAACAACAATGATGCTTATCCAGGCATCGGACGATCAGAGTCTGATCCAATCTGCCTATGATGCCGCAAAAGATATTCAGGATGAAAAAATCCGTGCTCAGGCATTACTCGATATAGTGAATGAAATTAATTATTTCACACAAGAAAAAGAAGAGGACTAATCTAAAGGTCTAGATCTGGACCGGTTTGTGGAAGTGTTGCGGTATTGGTAGGCGCTGGCGTTGGTACTACAGCAGGAGTCGTTGGTGTATTTGGTAATTGAGTTGCTGTATCCTCTGACTGTTGTGTAGGATTATTAGCACTATTTACTGTAGCGTCAGAGCTGCTCGAATTATTCTTCTCTGCTCCTTGTGTTTGCTCATTGCTCGTTTTTGTATCTACAATAGTGGTTGTATTCTTTTGTGTTTTTGCGCCAGCAAGTTTTCGGTATAGCCATTTACCCCCTAAGAAAAGTCCGAAAAGAACAACCAAAGTTAAAAGCAACGAGATAACGCCCACTAACGCAGCAACACCCATTTTTTCTCTGTGCTCTGCTTGTGAATACGCTTGTATTTCTTCTGGAAAAACAGTAGTAGTATTATTTTTTTGACGTCGAATAAACAATTTCATAAAACACCTTAATTATGTATATATAATAATACATTATTAGGTTTTTTGCAAGTATCTAAAAGTCTTCGTCAAACCGTACTTGATCCGCATCTCCAGAAGTATGATTTGGGTCATGCAATGTAACAATATCAGCTATGCTTGGGATCTCTTCTTCTCGTACGCCAACTCTTTTTGCATATTCATGCATTCCATCTCTAAGCGTGAAAAATTCTAGATCGGGATCTTTATAGCTTGTATCGTCCACAGGTACAGTGTCAAAGCGAGGTTTCTCATCACTTCTATTTGCCCTAAAATCACATTCATATTGTTGATTATCTATATTGAGAAGAAGTACGACATGCTTAAAATCAGGTACCTCATTACCTACCATACCTTTTTTAATCATTTTACCGTGGGAGGTGCTAAAGCGAACGCTTATATCTTCTTCCTTAACTGTACCTTCATAAAGCAAACCTCCAGAAACATATAAAAGCTCGGCCATACATCCACCGGCATGCTCTTTAATAGCATCACTAGGGGACCAAATTTCTCTATTGTATTTTGGAACTAGATCATAGAAATCTTCATGAAACTTATTAACATGTTCATATACGTGAACAGGTCTAGGAACTTCAGGATTTTTGGAGTGTTCCATTAATATTGAACTAAATTTATTTCTTTATTTGTTCTAACTGATTGCCAAGATCTTCGGTCATTTTTACATTTTCGACATATTCTTTAGCAGCACCAATAGCAAGTTCGTGAGCCTTATCTTTTTCAAATTGAGCTGATTCCAATTCTCTTTGAGCACTATTAAGGTATTGCCTTTGAGTAATAGCGCTTTCTGACTGATCGGCTAACTCTAGTTGTTTTTCTGCTGACCTTTGATGACCAGCTTTTCTAACTTCGGGTTCTACGGACATGATAGCCATAGCTCGCGCTTGATCAGGATCAAGTACTCTACCCTCTTCGCCAGGATAGACAGGGTAATCTGGTGAATATCCATGATCCGTAGATAAAGTGCTCGGATCAACAGGCGTGTTTTCACTGCCATTTCCTGCTGGGGTTGTTATCGGAGGCTGTTCGCTCATTTTTTGTTCCTTTTTGTTTTTATAGTTTTATAGGATTAATGCTAGCATGCTTATGCTTATTTGTCAATGATAGATTCGAGCTACATCATGCCCATGCCGCCGCCCATTCCTGGAGCTGCAGATGGTACATCAGGTTCTGGAACGTCAACAACGAGCGCACCCATAGTCATACTGGTCCCGGCAATTGATACGGCGTTTTGAATAGCCTCTTTTGTAACGCGTGCGGGGTCAACAACGCCGTTCGCTTTAAGGTCTACCAGCTTTGTTGGGTTATTGACGTTGATACCTTGTCCAGTCTTGCCTTTCTTAACCTGCGGTAACCACTCGTCTGGATTCAAACCAGCATTTTCAAGCAAGATACGGAATGGTTGCTCAAGCGCATTTTGAAGGAGTTGTGCTCCAGCGGCTTGCGAATCATGGCCTTCTGTCTTTATATGACCTGCAAGATTAATCAGAGTCACACCACCACCTGAGACAATTCCTTCATCTAAGGCAGCTTTTGTTGCAGCGACAGCATCATCGACTCGGAATTTCTTTTCTTCAATTTCAGTCTCTGTAGCTCCACCAACCTTGATAACCGCAACCTTACCTTCAAGGCTGGCTCGGCGGCGTTCGCGGTCCTCGCGGTCAAATTCACTTGTAGATTCTTTAATCTGAGCGTTAATTTGAGCAATGCGCGTTTTTATATCACTTGCCTTCGCAGCGCCCTCAATAATGGTTGTCTCATCCTTAGTAACAATAACTTTTCGCGCAGAACCAAGCATAGCGAGCTCAACGTCTTCAAATGTTACTCCTTGTTCGTCACTAATAACTGTACCTCCAGTAAGGATAGCGATGTCTTCGAGTCGATCTTTACGCTTATCGCCAAAGCTTGGAGCTTTCACCGCGACCGTATTAAACACTCCTTTTAGCTTATTGAGGATAAGCGTGCCAAGCGCTTCACCTTCAACATCTTCAGCAATAATAACAAGCTCTTTCTTTCCAGCCTGGGCAAGCTTCTCAAGTAATGGCAGGAAATCTTGCACTGAGCTAATCTTTTTATCGGTAATAAGGATAGCCGGCTTATTAAAAACTGCTTCCATCCTAGTTGTATCGGTGACCATGTAGGCGCTTACAAAGCCTCTGTCCATAGTAAAACCTTCTACAACTTCACTTTCAAGTTGCAATCCCTGGCCTTCTTCAACTGTCACTACTCCATCTTTACCAACCTTATCAATAATATTGGCAATCAGATTTCCAATTTCAGCATCTCCAGCGCTAATTGTTGCGACTTCAGCAACACGAGTCTTTTTACCCTTTACGTCTTCAGCCATACCTCCAAGTTTCTTTATGACATCATGCGCAGCAGCTTCAAGACCTTTTCGAAGTAACATTGGGTTATGTCCTGCAGCAATTAATTTATTGGCCTCGTTCAGAATATGATAAGTCAGTACAGTAACCGTCGTGGTTCCATCACCTGCAACATCATTCATCTTGCTTGCAGCTTGCTTTATAAGCTCTGCTCCAACTTTGTAACCCAGTGTTTCATCATCGACATCAGCAATATCAACACCTTTTGCAACAGTAACGCCGTCATGAGTAACTGTAACGCCACCATAGCTTTTACTAATTACGACATTCCGCCCTTTAGGACCCATAGTTGTCTTTACTGCATCATATAAAATTTGTGCTCCGCCCAACACTCGTCTGCGAGCATCATCATCGTAAAATACTTTTTTAGCCATTCTTTTATTTTCTCCCCTACTTAACCGTTGCTATTACATTAGTCTTATGTACAAGCGTATACTCGTCTTTACCGGACTTTACGCTGACTGCCTCATATTCGTTTTTATAAATTATTCGGTCACCCTTTGAGACTTCAGTAACCCCCTTGCCTAATGAAATGACTTTTGCTGTTTTAGGCTTTTCTTGAGCATTACCGGGTATATAAAGTCCGCTTGCAGTTTTTAGAGCCGCTTCTTCCGCCTGTACTACGATGTAATCGGCCATTGGTTGTATAGTCATTCGTCTACTCCTTTTCTATCCTTACTAACCATTAGCACTTTATAAATTAGAGTGCTAATATTCAGCACTCATAATATCTGAGTGCCAATTTGTATGTCAACAATTCCTTTTTAGACTGGAGAACTTAGGAGTTGCTTATAGAAGCAGCGGACAATTTCTTCATCATCAATCGCACTGTCGATGTCGGCAATGTGTAAGTATTCCTCATAGCCCTTTTTGGGGTTCATATTCCAGATAAATGAGTCGTAGTTGAGGTCTTGTGGAACCACTTCCATTGATCCATCGTCGAAAGAATCTAGAATTAATGGTCTACGTTCGGGAATATATAGTCGTGTTACAGCGTGACCCATTTTGATATAAAGCCCTTCTGAACCCTTAAAATCCTCGCCATGATGTGGGTCAAAACCAAATTCAATAGCGTATAAGCGTTCGTCAGGTAACGCATCTCTTATAAGCAATGCGCCCATGTACGCTCGTGCAGCGCAGCTCGCGACGCCAGTATCAATAGCTTCATTCACATCGGCTGCATCGGGATGATAATCCGGCATAACAACTGCAATCGGTCGTGTAGCAACTTCAATAAGCTGTTTGAACATAAAGGGGTTTACTCCTATTTTTAGATGGTAATTTTATCATTTTTACACTAATTTGTCAATTATAGGCAGTCGGCTTCTTTATTGCTATTTATTGGTATACTAGCAGTCATGAATATACTTATGTGCGCCCCAAAATTCTTTGATATTGCATACGAAATTAATCCCTGGATGCATACCGATAACCCGGTTAACCCATCTTTAGCGAGCACCCAATGGGAGGAGTTATACAATACATATACAAAAAAACTTGGCTGGAAGGTGTCGCTCATAGAACCTGAAGATGGCCTCCCTGATATGGTTTTTACAGCTAATGGCGGTCTTGTTTATGGTCAAAAGGTCGTCTTGCCAACTTTTCGGCAGCCTGATCGTCAACCCGAGACCGCCAAGTTTGAAACATGGTTTAAGAGCCACGGCTATAGCGAACTGCATAAACCACGCTATGACTTTGAAGGAGAGGGCGATGCGCTATTTTGGAACGACGTGCTATTCGCAGGTTTTCCTTGGCGCTCAGATAAACCTGGTCACGCTGAAATAGCTGATTTTCTTGGAGTACGTACCGTAAGCTTACAGCTGACTGACCCACGATTCTATCATTTAGATACTGCGCTGACGATCGTAAATGAAACCACGGTAGCTGTATATCCTCAAGCGTTTAGCAAAGAATCTCTCAAAGCAATTCAATCTATTGTGCCTACAGTAATTAACGCTACGGACGAAGATGCAGTCGCATATGGGCTCAATAGCGCAAGCGATGGCAAACGCATTGTCATTCCAGAAGGAGCAAAAAATCTGCAAGAAAAATATCGTTCTCTTGGTCTCGATGTTTTCCCTGTTCCTATTAGCGAATTCCAAAAATCGGGTGGTGGAGTAAAATGCTTAACGCTTTTTCTCTAATAGTGCACGCGCGACTCTCACTTCGTCATATGGTCGCTTAATAACTCGTTTTGAGTCATCATCGTTTTGCAATTCATGACGTCGCTTAGCGGCATCTGGACCGTTGGATAAAATAGACTTCTCGTGTCCCTTACCGAGTAATAAAATCACATCGTCTTTCTTTGCAATATCAATTGCTTTCTCAATTGCTTTCTCTCGTTTATGTATAAGGAATAGATTTTTATCGAGTATTTTTCCTTCCTTGCGAGCACCTGATGCAATTTCTTCCAAAATAGCTTGTCCGTCCGCATCACGATCGTCCTCTTCTGTAGCAATTACAATGTCACAATATCTGCCTGCTATACTGCCCTGCACTGCTCGTTTTTTCTCATCACGGCGCCCCGCACTACCAAATACTGCTATCAGGCGACCTTTTGTAACGGGCTTAATTTCTTGAAAAAGTTTCTCGAAGCTCTCGGGCGTATGCGCATAATC
>CAJAXB010000025.1 GCA_903946795.1 uncultured Candidatus Saccharibacteria bacterium
CAATGAGTACGATCTTATAGTACGCTCCCCTTCTGTGCATCCTCGGGATATTGTTGCTGCAAACTCAGATAAAATACTTCGCAAAGTAACTACGGTTACTGAAGAGTTCTTTCGCACCTGCCCCGCTCCGATTATTGGCGTCACGGGCACAAAAGGTAAAGGTACTACTTCAACACTGATCGCAAAGATTATCGAAACATCCGGAGAGACTGTCCACCTCGGAGGTAACATCGGTATTCCACCTTTAGATATGCTTAAGGCCGGCATTAAACCAACTGATTGGGTTGTCTTAGAGCTTGCTAATTTTCAGCTCATAGACCTACGAATATCTCCAAAGATTGCAGTATGCCTTATGGTTGAACCGGAACATTTAGATTGGCATACCGATATTGAAGAATACGTAAAAGCGAAACAGCAACTCTTTATACACCAAAGCTCTCAAGACATGGCAGTTTTTAACCGTTTGAATGATCTATCTGCAACAGTTGTTGAAGTTTCTCCTGCCCTAAAGCTTTCGTATGAGGTACCCGAAATTGGCCAGCTGCCAGAAGATAGAAATGGAGCCTATGTACTTGGTGAAGATATCTACATGGACGATGTAAAAGTATGTAGCATTTCCGATGTAAAGCTACTGGGTCGTCACAACCTGCAAAATGTATGTGCAGCAATCGCCGCTACATGGGATCTCATCGATAATGATCCGAACGTGATAATAGAAGCACTGCATAAATTAACAGGCCTGCCGCATAGATTAGAACCAGTGCGAACAATCAATGAAATAACTTTTTATAACGACTCTTTTTCATCTGCCGTAGGATCATCAATAGCAGCAATGAATGCAATTACCCAACCTAAAGTAATGATCTTAGGTGGATATGATCGTGGCCTACCTTTTAAACAGCTTATAGATGCCGTGCAAGATCCTAAAAATAATGTTTCAAATACTATTCTCATTGGAAATACCGGCTCACAACTTGCTGAAGAGTTTAAAAATCGAGGAATGACGAACTACCGCCTTACAAATTCTAAAAATATCGACGATATTGTTAATCTAGCAATGAATATCGCAAAAGGAGGTGAAGCAATTGTGCTCTCTCCGGGCTTTGCTAGCTTTGATATGTTCGCCAATTTTGAGGATCGAGGCCTTAAATTTAAAGAATCAGTTAATAAATTATGAGCTCATATAGCACGTTTATATTTGATTCATACAGCTTTAACAAAGCAACAGGAATTCTAGAATTAAACTATTGCTTTGATAATGATCTGTCATTTACTGAAAAATATACGTTTGATTTTGACTTCGAAGCGTACGATGAAAAATTATTAGATCGCGCTTTTCAGAGCCTGTTCATAATGGCTGGCATATCTTATTACAAAGCGTATACAGTTGAGTCTATGGAGCTTAAAACTCTCCGATTAGACAAAAAGATGGCTTCTTTTTTCTCAAAAACCTATCAAAAAGGGCTTGGAGAATATTTTTATATTAATAAATTAGATCCAGCTCAGAAAATAACATTGCCGGATTCCACAGTTAATATCACACCTCCTAGTACATCATTAAATAAAGGATTACTCATTGGCATAGGCGGAGGCAAGGATTCTCTCTTGACTGTTGAGAACCTAAGAAATGAACCAAAAGTTGCGACATGGAGTCTGGGACATAGAAATCAGCTTAAACCTTTGATTGAAAAAATTGGGCTCCAACATTTTTGGGTTGAGCGTTCAATAGACCCTTTACTGCTCGAACTTAATACTAAAGATGCACTTAACGGTCATGTTCCAATATCTGCAATTTTAAGTTGTGTAGGAGTTGTTGTAGCAATTCTTTCAGGGTTCAAGGATGTAGTTGTTTCTAATGAGAATTCTTCGAATGAGCCTACCCTTACGTACCGTGGGGTCGATATTAATCATCAATACTCGAAATCTATTGAATACGAAATAGATTTTCAAAAATATCTAAAGCATACTATTGGCAATTCAGTACAATACTACTCATTCTTAAGGCCGTATAGCGAAGTTCATATAGCTGAAATGTTTGCGGAGAATGGATTTGCAATATATAAAAATGTCTTTAGCTCATGCAATAGAGCATTCACGCTTCAGAAAAATTCTATATCCTGGTGTGGCACTTGTTCGAAATGCGCATTTACTTATTTAGCGTTTACTCCATTTATTAACAGAACTGAACTGATAAAACTATGGGGCAAAGACCTACTTAAGGAACGCGGGCTTGAAACAACTTACATGAACCTTTTAGGGATTAGCGGCGATAAACCCTTGGATTGTGTTGGTGAAATACTTGAGAGTAGGCAAGCAATGCAGCTCGCTTATAAAAAATACGATGATATTCCTCGATATAGCTTTGTAATTCCTGAAAACTACAATTACCGGCATATGGCTACACATTCAATGCCTCAAGAAATTTTTGATCTTTTACCTTAATAGTAGTTACTTATTCCGTCGATGGTGTAACCATGCATCCCTTGCTAGCTTGTTGCTATGGTAATACTCAATTGATTTAGGAAGATCCTGTGCGTTTGAAGTAATAAAATCAGCAAAATCTAAAAGTTCTTTCTTGATTGCGTCTTCATTCGCAATACCAATTGCATGAAGCATCTGAGGATTATCGCTGGCCAGTCTTGTTGACGTTACAAAACTTTCACCAGCAAGTGGCAAGGCATCCGGATGATTTCTTGCAACGTAATCAAATAAAAGATGAGATAGATTCAGCACCATATGTGAAACACTAGCAATAGCTGCATCATGGACGTCTAGGTCTACAAAATTTAGTTGAGAACCGAAAACGTCATTGAGTATTTCTATAAATTCATTTTTATATATAAAATCTTCTTCTCGGTCTCCGCAGATAATCCATGGTTTATCTTTGAAGATGCCAATCTTTGAGCCAGCGTATCCACTTTTTTCTGATCCACCCATTGGGTGTGTAGGAATAAAAGCTCTCGTTGCATTTGATAATTCTGAAAAATGAGTTCCAATGTCTTTCTTTACACTTGCTACATCGATAATAAGTTGCGGTTTTTTAACTTTTACAGCACTAATCTTGTCAGCAATATCAGTTGTTGCATGAATAGGAGTGGCAATAACTATGAGATCAGCTTTTTCAATAATTGACGTAAAATTAGTGTTATTCTCAATAAGTCCATCATGTATTGCAGCCTGTAGCGTCTCACCTGTACTCCAGCCATAGCGCGTAATTGCTGGGGCCCATCTTTTTAAATCCTTGATTATTGAGACACCTATTAATCCGAGTCCAATAACTGCAACCGATTGTATGTGTTCTGGTTTGAATTCTAAATTGCTCGCCATAGTTAATATATGCATCCTAGCAGTTTTTTATGATTGTCTTGATTTATTTTCTTACTATCTTACGCCATTGTATATAAAAACGAAGGCTTTGACTTAATTTTACTCGCGCGACTGTATCTATATGTGTACAATACTACCTAAGTAAGCGTGAGCGTATTTGGATAATAGGGTAATGGATCAAAACTCTGTCGATCATCAAAGTAAATTAGAACAGAATAAGAGGTTGAGTTTATCAACTTTGTTATGGAATGCGAAACACTTCTTTAAGTCTGCGCCGGGAATTATTGCTCTTGTCGTCATTTTAGCAATGTTGTGGCTTGGAGTAGCAACAGTATTTGCTCGACTAAGTATTAAGGGTAAAGCAACTCCATTGCTAGCGAGTAGCGAAAAAGTAAAATCGTTGATTACTAATGAGGTCTCCCAGTATCGGGTTTCAGTAAACTTCCCTGGTGGCAAAATCAAACAATATACATTAGAAGACCTTGGAATAACACTCAACGTTGATAAAACCATTGCTGCAAGTCGCAACAAACAAAAAAACATAAAGAGTCGAATTGTATGGTGGGAACCACAAGAAATTGAACTACAATACGACATCAATAAGGAAACATTACGCACCTTTATAACAAAAGAAATTGATATTGCTTTGCAGCCAGCAAAAGAAGCAAGTCTGAATATCGTTAATGGGCAGATTGTGTTGACTGATTCGGAGGAAGGCTTTCAATACAGTATAGATAAGCCTGACGAGACAATTCTTGCTGCTGTTGAAAATCTTGATACAACACCTATTAAACTCCAGAAATTGTCATTGAGCCCAGCAATGACAAGTGATCTTTTGAAGCCATACAAAGATACACTTGATAAGACGGTGAGTCAGTCAATATCTTTTAAAATTGGGTCACGCGTCGTAACGCCAACAGCGGCAGATATAGCAAATTGGCTTGATATTTCTCCCAATGCTACAACTAAGGAGATAGATATTACGGTAAACAGTGGAAAAGTTTTGGAATACATCAACCGTATTGCCGCAAGCTCCATTAGGCCAGCCCGTAATCAGGTTGTTGTCAAAAGAGCTGACGGTTCTGAACAAGTAGTAACAACCGGGATCAACGGGTCTGACGTTTTAGATAAATCGAAAATTGCTGCTAGTATTTCTAATAATTTATTGGAGGCAAAGGGTATTTCAGCAGAACTGCCAGTCAGCTACCAGCCGTTCCAAACAGTCACATCCGATTATTATCCTAAATGGATTGAAGTTAATACTACAGCAAAGCGCATGTACATACATGAATATGCTGCTGTTGTACGCACGTTTCTCATTTCTGCAGGAGCTCCTGCAACACCAACTGTCACCGGACAATACAAAATTATCTCTAAGCTTGTAAGCCAAGATATGAGTGGCGCCAATGTTGATGGAAGCCGTTACTTCCAGCCTCGCGTTCCATACGTCAATTATTTTTATGGGGGCTATGCTATTCACGGTAACTACTGGCGTCCAGCAACGTGGTTCGGAAACGTTAATAGTTCACATGGTTGTGTGGGATTAATGACTTCAGATGCAGAATGGGTATATAACTGGGCTCCTATTGGAACACCGGTAATAATTTATCGCTAATCTTAACTTTTGGCGTTTCGTTGTGCTGCACGTAAAACGTTATCGAAAAGTGCACATATAGTAAGTGGACCTACCCCGCCCTTTTCAGGTGTGATTGTAATATCTGGTAATTCACGAACTGCTTGTGCAACATCGCCTATGAGACCATTCCTATCTGTGGCAACACCAGCATCAATAATCACTGCGTTTGGCTTTACCATATCTGCCGTTATGAGGGCCGGGGATCCTGTAGCACATATAAGAACATCGGCTTGCTTCGTAAGCTCAGCCAGGTTATCTGTTGCCTTTGTAGCAACAGTAACGTCAAGCTTTGTAGTCTTCCATAGCTTTTCAAGAGGCTGGCCTACCAGTCGGCCATGACCTACAATAACAATTTTCTTTTCTTTTAAATCAATATTATATGCTGCAAGTAGCCAGGTAATGGCAAGTGGAGTAGGCGCATCAAAGATAGTGTTGATTCCAAGCCCATCGACATCTTTTTCTTTTGCAACTGCATTGAGTATTGTTTCGGACTCAGAAGGGTCGGGCAGGGGAATCTGAACAATGATGCCATGAACATGAGAATCTTTATTGAGAACTTGTATTGTTTTAATCGCCTCACCCTGTTGTATCGTATGCACGTCAACCTCAACTGAGACATCTGCACCGTATGATTGCTTGAGTTTCATATAGCTATCTACGACCGGATCCGGGTTCGTGCGTATAATTGCAAGTCGAGGAATAATCCCGTGAGCCTGACGGAGAGCTCTCGATTCAGCAAGTTGACGGTTCTTAATATAACTGGCGACATCGAGGCCATTGAGTAATTTCATATTACCTAATTAAAACATAATTAGTGTGATATGCCAAAGTAGAGGGAACCGATAAATCTATTCTAGAAAAGCTTTTAGTTTTGCAATGTCACAAAGTAAAATACCTGACTTTTGAAGCTTAATGAGCCCTTTTTGGTCCAGGCTGTGCAGTTCCCTTGTGGCGCTCTCCCTAGATGCATTGACCGAGCTCGCGATGTCTGCATGTCGCAGCGGAATAGTAATACGTTGACCTTCTTCTGTTTTTTCACTAAACCTTTTTGCAAGTTGTAGTAAAAATGAAACAATGCGTTCACGCACTGATCGATATTCAAGGGTCATGATACGCTCTGAATGAATACGATACATTTCGGTCGTCATATCCAGAATGGGTAGTAGTAAATCACTGTCCTTTAAAAGATTTTCTTCATATACAGTCCTTTGTAGCTTAAAGACAACGAGTGGTGTTACCGCCTCGTAAATGACGCCTCTCTCCTGCCCCGTATGCGACCAAATAAGTGGAAAAATCTCGTCGCTTTTTCGCAATATAAGTACATTTTCTTCAGCATACTTTGTAATTGCATAGGCCTTTGCAACTCCGGATTCAATGAAATAAACAGAACTAGGTGTTTCTCCGGGCCGTATAATGAATTCACCTTTTTTATAGGTAAGTCGTTGCCCTGTTTCAAACACACTTTTTAGTTTCTGTCGCTGTGCATTTGATGCCAACATGATTCTATTATGTCACATATCTACTTTATGTGATTTTTATCACATAATCATAACGTCTAATATCACGCAGAAAGACACCAGGCATCCATATACTAATAAGTGTAAACGGAGGTGCGAGACATGGTAAGTACTGAAGTGGTGAGGAGACAAATTAAAAATATTGGGGCGTCATTACCTTTTTGGTATAACCCTGAAATCAGAGAGTTACCAAGAATCATGCGAGAAGGAGAAATAATCCAATTGATGGTTTTTGGAAGGTATGAAGGGGGCACGGCAATTCTCTGTGCGACAAATTACCGAATACTACTGGTAGATAAGAAACCCATGTTTCTGACAGTTGAAGATATTCGCTACGATATGGTCGCAGAAGTAGATTTTGCACACTATTTCTTTGGGGCAACCATGCATCTACGGAGCTTCAGCAAAGATTTTAAATTTAAAAGTTTTAGGCAAATTGAACTTCGTAAGTTTACTTCACATATTCAAAACAAAGTTATGGAACAGCGCAGTCATGCAATGGAGATCGAAAGTAAACCTCAGGCAATCCCACTTGAAGTATTTGACACAGAAGATAGTCACATGACCGACATGCAGGCTCGTTCATTACTGCCTGTTCACAAAGACCAGTGGTATAAAATCCATCCTCAGTCACCCATGCTCAATCCGTACGCTCAATCCAGCATGATGACACGACGAAGGGTTGGACGATTTGATTACGTAGAAAAATAAGAACTTCAGGGACTAGATAACAGATGAAGATCTTGCTATAATAGTGCCACTGCGGGTGTCGTACAACGGCTAGTATATAAGTTTTCCAAACTTAGGACGAGAGTTCGATTCTCTCCACCCGCACCACAATATAGACGTTTAAGCATCTTTACGCTGAACTGCACTTTATACATGGTATGCCCTGGTAGCTCAGCTGGATAGAGCAGGAGACTTCTAAGCTCAAGGTCGCAGGTTCGAATCCTGCCCGGGGCACCACACGTAACCCTTATTTTTTAAAAGGGTTTTTTTTATTTTATTGAAATCGCACAGATCGTCGCTCAATAGCAGCATGGACGCTATCCTGCAAAGAATCACGTAACTGACTCGTCACGTCTTCAGTACTAGTGAACGGTGTTTCTAATGGTTGGCCAATGTGCACATTCGGCGCCCATGCATTACGCAATCTTAATCCGGGAGAGATTAATGTTTGACTAAGCTTAGAGCCCCGAGCCTTGTCCTCTCCATAGGCGATACCTATAGGAAGCACTAGAAAATCTCGTTCCACCTGAGCCCTACATATGATTTCCGCAATACCTCTATGAAGCTTTTGGATTTCATTCGGCTGCTCTGAGTTACGCGTACCTTCAGGAAATATTGCTAAATGTTGGCCGTTTGTAACTCGATGTACCGACACATCAATCAGATCATCGGCAGCAATCCTACGTAAATTCGATTGACTTTCACTGAAATCCTTTGCCCTGTACGCCGGAATAGCCCCAAGCTGTTCTACGGCCCAACGCAGAGGTTTATTTTGAAAGAGATTTGTTTTTGATGGAATAAACGTCGTGCCCTGCATAGGACGAAGTTCTTTAATCTGAGCGGGTAATGCTGCGAGAACGTACTGATCGTTATTCGTTCGATGATTTGCAGCAAATACTATTCCCTTACCTTCCTCAATTGCTTCACCAATATATTCTGATCCATTTTCATTCCAATAACTTATTTCGGAGTGCATTGCTTTACCGAGTACGTAGTGTGCAAACTTCATAAAAGGTTGGTTGACCGGGTTATCTTTATAGAAATTATAGACTTCTGCGATATGCATTGCGTCTACTGGAGGTTTATCATGATTTGTCATTGCTACAGTATATGTCATTATAGGCATACTAACTGTTGTCAAATTGTTAAATAACAGATATACTTCTCGGAGTTATGGCGGGCTTAGCTCAGTTGGTTAGAGCGTCGGGTTGTGGTTCCGAAGGCCGTGGGTTCGATTCCCATAGCTCGCCCCACAAGAAAATATGGTCAGCATGCTGACCTTTTTTTATAGCGTAATTTCAGACTAGTACGCGCATAGCTATCCCTGTTATACTGAATACAAATAGGAGAAAATATTGAAAAAGCTTATTACATTTTTTAAAGAATATAAACAATTTGGTCTGGTCATAATTACTATCATTGTAGCTGGAGTTCTAGCACTCACAGGTCAATCCACCGCTGCACATATTGTATTGGCTGTGAGCGCAATTCTTAATACAATTCCGCTCGTATGGGGCATGATTCAAGATCTCCGTTCTGGCACCTACGGCGTTGACATACTCGCTGTTACCGCAATCTTAAGCTCAGTGCTTTTTAAGGAATACTGGGCCGGTATTATTATTGTTTTCATGTTAACTGGTGGAGAATCTCTCGAAGATTATGCCGAACGACGTGCTCAAGCAGAACTAACTGCACTCCTCGAGCGTGCGCCGCAAATGGCACATGTAATTAGAGGTCGTAAAGAACTTGATATTCCTGTAGGTGAAGTTGTAGTTGGCGATAAGATCTTGATTAAGCCTGGTGAAGTTGTTCCCGTTGACGCTGTTGTCCTAGAAGGTATTTCAGATTTTGATGAATCAAGTCTCACGGGAGAAAGTCTGCCCGTCAGTAAGACGATTGGTCAAGATCTTTTGAGTGGCTCTGTCAGTATAGACGGCTCAATAACTGCTAAGGCCTTACAGACAGCAGAAAATAGTCAATTTAGCCAGATTATTAAACTTGTCAAAGCAGCCCAGGCTGGTAAGTCGCCTTTTGTACGTATGGCTGATCGTTATGCAGTTCCGTTTACACTCCTCGCGTTCACAATTGCTTTTGGTGCCTGGGCACTGAGTGGAGATAGTCTGCGCTTTCTTCAGGTACTCGTAGTTGCAACACCGTGCCCACTAATTCTTGGTGCTCCAATTGCTCTAATTTCTGGCATGAGCCGCGCGGCAAAGCATGGAATTATAATAAAGAATGGATCAGCGCTCGAGCAGCTTGCTCGTGTAAAAACTATGGGATTTGATAAAACGGGGACACTCACACAGGGTATACCCGAAGTAAAAGATGTCGCAGTATATAATTCATATAAAGAAGATGAGGTTCTTAAATTAGCGGGGACACTCGAGCAAGTGTCAAACCATGTCTTAGCAAGTGCAATAGTTAACTTAGCAAAGACAAAAAAACTATCACTTGCGAAACCTAAACATGTTAAGGAAATTGCCGGTAGAGGATTAAGCTCTGTCATTGCAGGGAAAAAAGTCCTCGTAGGTCGTTTAAGTCTATTGGAAGAAGAAGATATAAAAATGCCAAAAGGCTTCAATGGTCAAAAAATAAATACAACTGCTGCGTACGTTGCGATTGACGGAAAGCTTGCAGGAGTCATTACGTTTGAAGATGCACTTCGTAAAGATACCGCGAGCACACTCGAAAGATTGAAAAGACTCGGCGTACAAGAACGTCTCATGGTCACTGGCGACAATAAGACGACGGCACAAGCAATAGCTAAAAAACTCGGTATTGAAACTGTCGTTGCGGATGCTCTTCCTGCAGACAAACTGATTGCTATAGATAAAGCGCAGTATAAGCCAATCGGTTTTGTTGGTGATGGCGTCAATGATGCCCCAGTCCTTACTGCTGCAGATGTCGGTATTGCACTCGGTGCTCGGGGTTCTACGGCTGCGAGTGAGTCTGCAGATGTTGTTATTATGCTCGATAGCCTAGAACAGGTCGCAGTAGGTGTGGACGTCGCTCAGCGAACAATACGAATTGCAAAACAATCTATCATGACTGGTATAGCCCTCAGTACGATTCTGATGTTTATTTTTGCAACAGGGAAGTTTATGCCAATTTACGGCGCTGCCATTCAGGAGCTCGTCGATGTCGTAGTTATTGTCTACGCACTTCGTGCACATGGACCATGGCGCGGCGTTAAAGATGATGTCATTGCTAGCTAAGTGCTAATACTACTAACACTGGAATAAGGATATTGTCACTTCCTAATGATCCTAAATTCTCGAGTGCTGCTGCCATGAATGGAAGTATAACGAACATGAGCGGCGATAAGTTGAGCGAGTGTACGGATTGTATACCCAGAAGAATTGCGAACGAACAGAGTATAAAAGCAAGTGTTCCTACGAGACTTTTCCTATTGCCAAATACAGAGTAGAAGTTACCTTTGCCATAATGCGTACCAACAAGGCCTGCCATGCCATCTGATAGGCTCATAAATAAGATTGCAACTGCAAATACCCAGGGATCACGTGTGAGTGTAGCGGTCAATCCTATACCAAGTGCATATAGTACGTCTCCCCAAGTTTTTCGTTTAACGTCGTTAATTGCCTTAAAGATGTTATACCTTTGCGAAAGTAATACGACAACGAGAAACGCTGCACTGATATTTTGTATGGCGGGAAAAGATAAAAAGGCAGGCCATGTTGCGACATATGATCCGATCACTATATGCAGTAATTTACGTGCCGATTCACCGCGGATTATTTTTTCCTTCCAGAAATATTCTGAAACAATAAGCATGAGTAGTACTGGCCCGAGTGCAAGCAGCAATTTAATCATAACCTCTATTGTACATCACACAGTGTATTCTGTCTGTCGTCTTTCAATATAAATGGCACACTTGTATAATTGCAGAAATGGACAAAGCACTAAGAGCGAGACTTGAAAAGAATATTGGTAAATACTCATGGTTCAAGATCTTTACAAAACGAGTATACCTACCGTTAATAGCGGTCCAGTTAGTGACAGTTGGTGGTGTTACTGTACGACAGCTCGCAATTATTGCGATCGCTACGTCGTTAGTGCAAGTTATTTTACAACTTCCAACCGGTTATGTTGCAGATCGATACGGTAACCGCACAGCACTTATTATTGGGTCGTTACTCGCTGCTCTTTCTCCTCTATTCTACATTTTTTCGCCTAACTTTATTGGTGGCCTTTTAGCTGCTTTGTTATTTTTCAGTGGATTTTCTTTTCAATCTGGAGCAGTAGAAGCTTTTATGCACGATACTCTTGTAGCTTTAGGGAAAGAGAAAGAGTATTCCAAAGTAATGGGTCGTTCACAAAGTTACGGTCTTATTGGCAATGTCATTCTGCTTGTCATCGTACCAGCAACATATACTATTAATAAAACACTACCCTTCATCATCGGATTTATTTCACTGCTGATAATGCTATGGCTATCTATTTCTTTTACATATCCTGAACAAGAAACCCATACAAACAAGAAGCATCCTCTCAGCGCCGCTAAACTCATTGTGACACCCCAAAATATAAGTTTATTTATTTTCGCAGGATTTCTTGCGGGTGTATCTAACAAAGCAGCAGAATATCGTGAACTTCTCTACAAAGATATAGGTGTCGCAGTTGCATTGTTTGGTCTTCTTTTAGCCCTTGGTAGCATATTTGGTGCAATACTTGGGCGCTATATTCACCTTTTAGATAAGTTAAAACCATCTACATTTTACTTTCTAGATCTTACCCTTATGTCTGCCTCTATAATGATTGTTGGCATATCGAAATCGCCAATTGTTGCCGTAACAGGATTTACAATTTTTGCAGGTTACACACGAGTACGGATGATTACGTTCCAATCAAACCTTTTAAGAATTATTTCTCACTCATATAAAGCTACGCTTCTCTCCGCTTTAAACTTTTTTAGTATCATTGGAGAAATAGCGGCTATTACACTTCTCGCGAGGCTGATTGGCTTTAAGGGATACTTAGTTGGGTACATGCTGTACGGTTTTGCAGTTTTTGGCATTGCAATGGTCTTGTGGACTATTATGCTTGCGACCAATCACTATACTATGTCAAATCGTTCGACTCAGTAGTTGGATGCTCAAAAACTGTCTCTGGTAAAGTATTGTTTTTTTGCGTTATTAGATCAACGATGTAGCCATCAACTGCCCTAGAATCAATTCCTAAGTAATTCCGATAATCATCTCTAAAAATATAGCCATTCTGTAGCTCAGTATCAACCGTTTTAATCATGCGAGCACGATTGTATCTTTGAAGAGCAACAAGTGATAAATTAGTTGCTATGCCTGCAAGCGCAATTGCCGGAGCAGCAACCCCTCTACTACCCGCCAGTAGAGTATCGCCTAAAACAAGCGCACTCGGTATTGCCCCGACCGTATGAACGACCTCATTAAATACACTCCCCTTTAGTGCAAAATTCATTGATGCCTCAATGCGACTTTTTCTATAATCAAGTCGGTAGTTAAACCCCTGGCCTGTGCGTGAAAGTCTCCCCACTGTATTCATGACGAGTGTACGTACTACAGGACTGCCGAGAGCCTGGTGACGTTTAATACTCTTTTCATAATTGCGCGGTATAAGATAGCGAGCAACGCCTCTTTTTAACAAGCTAACATTTGCATGATCTTGGAGATCATAGACTGAAGGATACTTTATGCTTAAAGAATGTTCATCAGGATGGGGAGGAGGAAAATCAATATCTGTCATGTAAGTAATTAGCGTGATGCCACCAGAATGTATGATGGATTATATTATAGTATTTTCACCCTACAAAATATTTATTAAGTTGTTCGACATGTTGTTGGTTATTGGGATCAAATTTTCCTTGAGATAAGTATTCTAGGACTTCGCGTGCATTTTTTCCTGAAGCCAATTGGGATGATATGTATTGAGCCATCTTTTTATAACCACTGTAATATGCAATGTCTTTTGTAAAAATTGCTTGCTTAGTGCCCAGATTATCACCTCGTCCACCTCTATATATACGGTCGACGTGTCCCCATACCTTACGCTCTAAAGATTGCAGTTCAACCTCATTTAATACACCTTTAGCCTGAGCTCTTACAAGTTGGCGAGCAAAACTAATGTGAAAGACCTCCTTGCGAGTTCGTTGAACACCGTCGATACTACCAAGAGCTAGCGCAATGTCAATATAGCGATCATATGCTTTTACGGGTAATATTCCGTTAACAGCCTCTTCCACTAAAATACCAAGGCCTTCTTCTGCATCAAGATAGCCAGCAAGTCCTGTAGCTAGATCTTGATCACCTCGTTTATAGCCATTTTTTCCACGTAGGGCATGAACCAATAACTCGTGGGCCATCAATCCACGTGTATCTTCTATAGAAGCAACCTCCCGCTGGGCAGCAATCTTTATTTGACGATGTAAAGAGTTGACGGAAAACGTAGTACCTTTGGTTTGTACAACCGCCCATTCCTGCCAGGCGATATCATCATTATGCTCTAACCAGTCAAGGGCAGCTTCAAAGAGCTCTTGTAAGTCTGTTGCATTAAATTCGCTTTTGCCAGAGTTATCTATGAGATCAAACAAAGGCTGGTATTCTTCTATTAAAGCTTCACCATATTTATGTATAGCCTTCTTTTCATACTCTAACTCTGCCCCAGAAGCATCTTCTTCAGGCAAGCTAGAGATCATTGGCTTATACGTATCAAGCAGGAAGTTGACGTGCTGCTGTGATACACCCTCTTTGCCTATTAATTGAGAGAAGTGACTATACTCGTCAGATATTAGTCGAAGCGCTTCTTTAGAATCTGGCTCTCCGTAAAGCTCAACTGTAGCTTGTGTAAAACGGTCTGCCCACAAGTCATAATTACCTCTTGACGGATCATTTACCTCTATTGCAGTTCTTAAAAGATACTCAAAGGCAAGCTGTCTTGCCGCAGAAGACTCTTCAAGACTTTCTTCTTGACTTTCCCACACTGCAACAGAGCGCTCAGGATTTGTTAGTTTATACGTATCAACCGCATTGACTAATTCATCATACACTAACTCCTCTTCACCGGTACCGGAATTGACTGGCTTGATAGCTTTCAATACTTCTACACTAGGTATTTCAGACATAATAATATATTATACAACATAATGTAATTGTTGTCGATGCTTTGTATACATAAAGTTTCTGGGATATAAAAATCCACCATAAATTACTTGGTGGATTGACTGGTATATTCTACTGGTCGGGGTGAAAGGACTTGAACCTTCGACCTCGCGGTCCCAAACCGCGCGCGCTAGCCAACTGCGCCACACCCCGATATCCTATATAACTGCCCTATTATACCCTGTAATTGGTAAGACGTACAGCCCCGTGTAGCACGTTGCTGTACGTCACGAATTCTTTTACTTTGCGAACTCTATGGCACGGGTCTCACGAATCACGTTAACCTTGATAGTACCTGGGTACTGCATTGTACTTTCAATTTTATTTGCAATATCTCGAGCAAGGCGTATAGCTGAAAGATCGTCAACATTCTGAGGCTTCACAAATACTCGTACTTCACGACCTGCGCTAATTGCATATGACTTATCAATTCCTTCAAAGCCATTTGCAATGTTCTCAAGTTCCTTCATGCGCTCACCAAAGTTTTCGGCACTAATGTTTCGTGCTCCAGGTCGAGCAGCGCTAATAGCATCTACAACGCGTACAATCACTGCTTCAACACTTGTTGCTTCAACGTCATCATGGTGCTGTTCAGCTGCCAGCGCAACTTCTTCAGGGGCACCATATTTCCGCAGTACTTCACCACTAATGTGATGGTGCTTACCTTCAACCTTGTGAGTGAGAGCCTTGCCAAGGTCATGTACTAAAGCTGCATACTTCGTAATACGAACATCCGCGCCAACTTCTTCAGCAATAACACCGGCAATGTGTGCCATTTCAGTTGAATGCTTTAGTACGTTTTGGCCATAACTTGTGCGATACTTTAGCTCTCCGAGAAGCTGCAGGATATCTTTAGGAATTCCAATCACGCCAACTTCACGAGCAGCGTCTTCTCCAGCACGTACGACGTCCTTCTGTACGTTCTTCTGAGCTTTCTCAACTATCTCTTCAATTCGTCCAGGATGTACACGACCGTCTTTTAGAAGCATTTCTAGCGCTTGGCGTGCTACTTCACGGCGAACCGGGTCAAACGAGCTGAGTATGATCATACCAGGAGTATCATCAACCATGATATCAACACCCGTTGCGCGCTGTAGAGATTGAATGTTACGACCTTCTTTACCAATAATACGACCCTTCATTTCTTCATCTTCAAGTTTTACGGCCGTAACGGTACGTTCGGCAGTTACCTCACTCGCCATTCGCTCCATTGCAGTCGTAATAATGACCGCAGCTTGATCTTCGGCCGTTTCTTTGGCTTCATTTTGAAGTTTTGCGACAAGACCTGTAAGATCATTCTTAATATCTCGTTCAGTCATTTTTATAAGCTTTTCAGCAGCGTCTTCTTTTGTGAGCTTCGCAACTTTTTCAAGCTTTTCTTGTTGCTTACGACGAATTTCTCGAATTTCATTTTTAAGTTCTTCAACTTCGTCCTCACCTTTTCTAAGGGCATCATTACGCTTATCAAGCTGATCAAGCTTCTTATCAAGTGATTCTTGGCGTTCTAATAGTCGTTGTTCGATTTCTTTCAACTCACGACGACGAGATTGCTCATCTTTACGTGCTTGTTCTGCAACCCGTTGTGCTTCTTCACGAGCCTCAGCTAATTTTTTATCAGCTTCTTTTTGTGCCTTTTTTAGTTCTTTTTCTGCAGCATCCTGTGCAGTACCAACTCTTTTCTTTGTCAAAGTTGTACTTGCGCCAAAGCCAACAGCAAGCCCAGCCACTGCAAGAACAATGGTAATTGGATCCATGTGTTAGTCCTTTCTATCGGTTACTGTCGTAGTGGCATCACTATCACTTCTTTAGCCGTACGAGTAACTGTTGAATCAAAAAATTATAATATAGTTAAAACGAGTGGATTTTATTTAAAATCCTGATATTAGAATACCACAGTCTATCTGTTAATGGATGGTATTACTTTTTCTGTTGGGTAATATGTGGGTCGCTGCCATAGTCTGGACTCACTATTTTTTCGTTTTTTCCAGCCAATATCGCTTCAATAGACTCATCTTGCCAGGCTTCACCTGTTGCTGCTGCGATCGGAATTTGCAAACTACTTGCCAACGCATTTGCAACGCTCATACCAATTCTAAGGCCCGTAAAACTTCCTGGCCCTTTGTAGATAATAACTCCTTCTATATCTGACCAGGTTTTGTCGTGATCTTTAAGTAAATCCCTAATTTTTATATGAATTGTCTCGGCAAGCTGACGATGAGCTTCCCATTCTAGCTGTGCAACTATATTATTATTTTCATATAAATATATTTCTGATTGTGGTTTATCTGTACGCAGTGCGAGTATGATCATGAATATTTATTTTCCTCAATTAGATACTCAAGCTCTTGTGGGTATTGTATGGTAAACGACCGAGCTTCATCTCCGGTCTTATCAATAGTGATTGTAAGTCTTTTGTCTGGCAAAACATCTTGCACAATATGCGCCCATTCAATAACTGTTACTGTTCTTTCGTCATTAAACGATTCTTCGAGTTCGTGACGTAATATGC
>CAJAXB010000026.1 GCA_903946795.1 uncultured Candidatus Saccharibacteria bacterium
AGATCTTTAGCCGCTTTTTGGAAATAATCACGTGCTGCAGCTTCAACTCCGTACTGCACGTTTCCATAAGGAGCTGTATTAAGATATCCAGTTAGAATTTCTTGCTTTGAGTAACTCCTTTCGAGTTCAACAGATAAAATGAGTTCTTTAAACTTTCGAGTATAGCTCCTATCTTTTGACCAGTTCTGCGTAAGCTTAACAAGCTGCTGTGTGATCGTGGAGCCACCTTGCTGGCTGCTACCACCAGTAATATTATTTACACCTGCACGCGTTATTCCACGTATATCAAAGCCACCGTGCTTAAAAAAGTCTTTATCTTCAATAGCAACTGTTGCGTCTCTAATGTACTTTCCTGTTTCAGCTTCAGGTACTGGAATACGCTTAACAGCGTCGTAATCCTCCCAAAGCAGTGTTTTACCTGTTCGGTCATAGTACCGAATACTTCCACCAATATTTCCGCCACTTATGTCACGAAGGTTAGGAAGATCCTTACGGAAAAATGCAAAAAGAGCTAAAAGAATTAAGAATCCTGAAATTAGCCCTATACCCATAATCTTAAGAGCCATAATAGCGCCGTCACGACTAAACCAATACTTATACATGCGTCTTGGCTGAAAGTGCGCAAAAAAACGTTTTACGCGAGACTTAGGAAGCCCTGCTTGGCGCATTGCAGTACGCGCAGATTTAGCTGCCTTGCTTGTCTTAAATTTTTCACCAAGGCTACGATTAACCTTAAAACTGTTACCACTACGTGTCGTAAATCGATTAGAGCCTAAAGATTTTCTACCTTTACGGTTATTTGGCTTATTCATCTGAATGTATATTTGCTCCTTATGTAGTATTTATTATATCAAATATTTCATATTTCAATGCTTAAAATCGTTAGTGTTTAGATAATATAAAAAGCTTCCTAAAACTGTTCTATAGCTAAGCTATACGCTATACTTTTTTTATGAATAAAGAAACGTTATCCCAAGAACTCATTCGTCGTGGTTTTGTAAACCAGACTACGTTCAAAAAAATGCAAGACCTAGATGATACAACGCGCACATTTTACCTCGGTGTTGATCCTAGTGCAGAATCGATGACTATTGGTAACCTTGCTAGCATTATGATGGTACGCGCTTTTATTCGTCATGGTCATAAAGCCTTGCTTTTAATTGGTGGTGCAACAGGAATGATTGGCGATCCAGATGGCAAAAACGAAGAGCGAGATCTTAAATCAATTACAGAAATAGAAAAAAATAAAAAAGCAATTACGGGTCAATACAAAACTATTCTTGGAGAACTGCCGTTTGAAGTTGTTGATAACTATGCATGGTTTAAAGATATTAATTATCTTGATTTTCTGAGAGACATTGGCAAAAGAGTACCTATGCGCCAAATGCTTGGACGCGATTTTGTCAGTAAAAGATTATCTGCAGATGGCACGGGTATAAGCTATGCTGAGTTTTCTTACGTCCTAATACAAGCATATGACTTTCTACACTTACATAAAGAAAAAGGAGTAACACTACAAATTTGTGGCTCAGATCAGTGGGGTAACTCAATTGCAGGGGTTGATCTTATAAGGCGAGCTACAGGCAATGAGGCCCATATCTGGTCAACACCACTCGTTGTCAATAAATCTACTGGTGTTAAATTTGGTAAAAGCGAGGCAGGAGCCGTATGGCTTAACCCTGATATGACAAGTCCATACCAGTTTTACCAGTTTTGGCTTAATCTTGATGATGCTGGAGTAGATGATTATCTTAACATTTACACTGAGCTTTCAGAAGAAGATATCAACGCCGTGATGTTCGAATTTGAAAAAGATAAATCTGGAAGGGCTGCACAAAAATTATTAGCCTATGAAGCTACAAAGATTATTCATGGGAAGAATACAGCAGATTCAGTCAAGAAAATTAGTGAAGCGTTATTCGGTGTTGCGCCATTTGAAGCACTTAGTAAAAACGATTTTATAGAGCTTATCCGTGAGCTTGGCGAAACAACGGTTGTCAAAGACGCCAGTCTCATTGATGCTCTTGTAGCTGCAAAGCTCGCTTCTTCTAAGGGGGAGGCGCGAAGATTTGTTGAAGCAAAGGCAGTCTATATCAATGGTACACAAGTTGATTCAAGTTTTACTAAACTCACTAATGATGTATTTATACATGGGCATCTTGTATTACGTAGAGGCAAAAACAGTCAGACTGTTATATCGCAACAATAATGCTGTATACTTTGCTTTGTAGAAAATTAATTAAACAATAAAAAAAGGTTACCAATGCCCACATCCAAGAAAAAAGCTGATCAGTATAACGACCCTAAACATAACTATCTTGATTACTGGAACGGTCGAGATTACGAAAATAAAGCAGAAATCATTGCACTAAAGCGACTACTCAAAGGTAAGCACTTCAAAAATGCTGCAGATATAGGTGGTGGATTCGGACGTCTCTGCATCTTCCTTAAACAATATGCAGACACTGTTACGCTTGCAGAGCCCAGCCAACAACAGCTTGATATTGGTAAAGACTACTTGAAGGATGAGCCTGACATTAAAATGGTACTCACTCAGGCAGATGACCTTAAGTTTAAGGACAACTCTCTTGATCTCATCACTATGATTCGCGTTATGCATCATCTTCCAGATCCAACAAAAGAATTTTCTGAAATTAAGCGCGTACTTACCGACGATGGAGTTTTTGTTCTTGAAATAGCAAACAATATTCATGCACGGAATCGTCTGAAATACCTTCTTAAGGGTAAGAAACTTCCTACTAAGCCAGTCGATATTCGCTCAAAAGAAAATCAACGTGAAGATGAGATTGCCTTTGTTAATCATAACCCTAAAACTGTCATCAAACAGCTTGCTCATGAAGGCCTCAAAGTTGAAAAAGTACTTTCTGTATCAAACCTTCGTAGCCCAGGACTTAAGAAAGTTATGCCTGAGGGCGCAATGCTCGCTCTTGAAAACGTAATGCAACCAACACTTGCTAAGGCGTACTTTGGCCCAAGTACATTCTTACTTGTTCGAAAAGCATCCTAAAGTTCGCACTAGAGCTACTCTCCAGGTACTATGTACTGTATGAGTAAAGCGGACAGTATTTCTACTATTAAGGGCATTGGTCCCGCTACTGAACCTTTTTTCCATAAAATTGGTGTGAGAACTGTTCAAGATCTCATTGACTACTATCCTCGTGCTTATACAGACTTTTCTGAAATTACACCAATAGCAGACATTGTGCCCGGTCTCGTTACCCTAAAGGCCAAGATTACAAAAATATCCGGACGCTATGTGCGGCGTGGTATGCACATTACGGAAGCTATTGCAGAGGATTCGACGGGCAGTGTACGACTTGTATGGTTTAATCAGCCGTATAGAGCTCAAGGTACAAGCAGTGACACAGATTACTTTATTTCTGGAGTCTTCGAGCTCAGCCGCCAAAAAATGGTCTTATTGAACCCTACGACAGAAAAAGTCAGTGATCTACCAATCAGTACAGCTCGTATTATTCCGCGCTATAAAGAAACAAAAGGGCTTAAATCAACACAAATACGAAAAGCAATCCGAGAAGTGTTACCGGCAATTGCTGTCGAGCAAGAAACTCTGCCACCATGGATGCTCAAAAAAAATAAGCTGTCATCAAGATCTGAAGCTACCCGTGCAATGCATTTTCCGGGATCAATGAAAGAACTTAATGACGCTAAAAATCGTTTAGGTTTTGAAGAAGTTTTTGAACTTGCACTTGCTTCGCTACTGAATAAAGAAGAGCATTCGCATGAACACGCATTACAAGTGCCATTCGTGGAATCATTAGCTAAATCTTTTGTCAGTCATCTTCCTTTCGAACTCACTCCTGATCAGAAGCGAGTTATTTGGCAGATTTATCAAGATATGCAATCTGATGATCCAATGAATAGACTAGTTGAAGGAGACGTTGGTTCCGGTAAGACTGTGGTTGCTACAATGGCAGCTCTTATGGTTCTCAATCAAGGTTTCCAAGTTGCATTTATGGCACCCACAGAGCTTCTAGCCCGTCAGCATGCTGAGACCATCCATGCTCTGCTAAAGCCCTTACAACTAGAGCACACTGTAGGCTTACTTGTCGGTAGTTTAACTAGCGCCCAAAAGAAAGCTGCGCATGGTCATATTGAATCCGGTAAAGTTTCCTTTATTGTTGGTACTCATGCATTAATTCAAGAAAAAGTTGACATGAAAAACCTTGGCTTAGTCATTATTGATGAACAACATCGATTTGGCGTTGCACAGCGTAAACAACTTCAAAAAAAAGCAGGTCATATGCCCCACGTACTTTCAATGACGGCCACACCCATTCCTCGAACGTTAGCGCTCACGTTATATGGTGAACTCGATATATCTATCATAAAAACAAAACCAAAGGGTCGTAAGCCTATTGAAACCTCAATTGTATCTCCAAATTCTACAAAAGATGTCTACCTGGCTATTGATGCTGAAATAGATCAGGGACGCCAAGTATTTGTTGTTTGCCCACTCATTAATGATTCTGAAACCCTTCAGGCAGTGCACTCTGTTGGCAAAGTACATAAGGATCTCTCATTGGGGCCATTTAAGCATCGGAAAGTGGGTCTTCTACACGGTAAGCTTCCAGCTGATGAAAAGAATGCCATTATGCAGGACTTTGTCGATAAGAAGCTTGATATTCTTGTGTCCACAACAGTCATTGAAGTCGGAGTGGATGTTCCTAACGCGACCATTATGCTCATTCAAAGTGCAGATCGCTTCGGCTTAGCACAACTTCACCAGTTACGCGGTAGAGTTGGAAGAAGTGAATACCAAGGATATTGCTATCTTGTACTCAGTGACTCTAAAGCTCCAAGCAAGAGACTGCAAATATTTGAAAGAAACTCTGATGGTTTCAAATTAGCTGAGCTCGATCTTGAGCTTCGAGGTCCAGGAGCAATATACGGCACATTTCAGCATGGACAGCTAGATCTGCGAGTCGCTAAATTAACAGATGTAGCTCTCATTGAATCAGCACGGAATGCCGCACGTGATTTTATTAAAAAAGATGAAAAACTGGTATACTATAAGCATCTTGCAGACAGAGTGAATACGCTGAGATCTGTAACCAATCTAAATTAACTACACTTGTACGTATTCAAGAAAGAAACAACACGGTATTGCAATAATGTACTCAGGTACAACGTTTACGAACAAATCAGGAAGTATCATGGGCGCGCATCAGAAGATTGATCGCGTAGCTCGTAATAACATCAGTAAGCTCCTTGCTGATGATTCTGTATTTCCTGATTCAAAGAACATTCTTCATTTTGAGGGACGTAATGGTCCCGATGGTATTAAAGGAAAAAGCCCGGCAGTTAATGAACCATGGCATTTTTATAATCCTTTTGACGACGAAGACACGCAGCTCATCGATATTATTAAGTCTCATTATGATCAGCTCGTTAAGGTGCTGGCTGCACACAACAGAGAACGTGTTGCCTTTGAAGCTGCATGGCTCGCACATGCTATAGTTGATGGCCTTACTCCTGCACACCACTATCCTTATGAAGAAAAGCTTATTGAGCTTAGAGGTGAAGGTATAGAAACCCGCACAACTATTAAAGATAAAATGGTAATACCTGGTAGTACAAAAAAAGAGATGGTTAAGAATAACTGGAAAATGTGGGGCCCAAAGGGTCTTATGAGTACTCATGCATTATTTGAGCTCGGTGTTGCTGCAATCATAGCGCCACTTTCACTTTCAAGTAGTATGCCGACACAAGAAGATATAGCACGTATGCAAGAAGTTGGTGTAACAGAGTACTTCAAGCAAACTGCTCGAGAAATTGCCGTCCAAGACCTTTACCACCGTTTCTATAATCGGGGATGGACAACAAAACTGACACTTGATATTCGTAATAAGCTTGTGCCAACAATCACAAAAGCAGTCACACTTGCGTGGCATTGCGCTATCCTAGAATCTAAAATCCTACAAGACACATGAGAATAGTATCTGGAACCCTCAAAGGTCATACGTTTGACGCCCCAAAAGGCTTTCAGACACACCCTATGGGCGATAAGATTCGTACTGCACTTTTTAACACCCTAGGGGATGTAGAGGGCTTAAGTGTCCTTGATGCTTTTTCAGGGAGTGGTGCACTAAGCTTTGAAGCACTGAGCCGAGGCGCTGAACATGCTGTAGCTCTTGAAATAGATAAAGACGCGTATAAAGTAATCCGAAACAATGCTGAGAAACTTGGCGTAGATGATCGCTTGAAGCTATACCATATCAATGCACGGAGTTGGACCTACCGTAACAATACTGCGAGGTTTGATCTCGTATTCTGTGATCCTCCATATAACCACCTACAAGAAACACTCCTTGAAAAACTTGCGAAACACACTAAGGTAGGAGGGCTATTTATCTGTTCGCTGCCTCCATATGCAGATATTCGACTCCCCGAAGAAATGTACGAGAAAGTCGTAGAAAAGACATATGGTGACGCAATGCTGGTATTTTATCGAAAAATACTGTGACCAACTTACAAATTAACGCTTCAATTTAAGCGAGGTTAGCTTTTTCTAGAATTTCTTCGCGTGTCATAACTGCTAGGTCTTGAATTTTAAGGCCACTATTAGTAAGTGCTTCATCCACGATAAACGACCCAACGCGATACAGAATCCAATGTCGGTCTGTTTCTGGGTCGTAAAACTTCCACTTGTTCCAGTCTGTATGTTCATCTACGACAGTATTCTTTATTTCGTTGACGCGATCAAGCATTGTTTCTCTATCCTGGTACTTTCCCCACCAGGGTTTAGACCCAACTGTTATCATTTCAAACTTAGTTGCCGCTCCTTCTTCAATTGCACTGTCGAGCAAGGACAGTCCTTTTGAATCTTGGTGATTGTAGCCTCGAGCTATATGAAAATGCTCATGAAAAAAAGTAGCCTTAATCAGCTTATTGTAGCCCGGTGTATTTATTTTCGAAGGGTCAATCGTTAGTTTGATCCGACTAGCAGTCACGGTTGATCCTCCAACTCCTATGTGCAAAGTATCTTCTGTTGAATCGGGCATATCATCAATATTTGAGTCGTAAACAAATTCAGTTGTAACATCTTGAGGGAGAGTTGGTAATAGTTCTTTCAGCTCTGACCGCCATTCACCCATTGAAGTATCTAAATTCTTTGAAATATCTGTCTCACTATTTGGCGGATATATAGCTTCGTTCATATCGTAATCATAGCATGGCCAACTACACTTGTATCAAAAGATAGAATTATGCTAAGATTACATCTGTTAGTAGATATATAAAACCAATTATTTACTGAATAATATAAGCGGATGTGGTGGAATTGGTAGACACGCTAGCCTTAGGAGCTAGTGCCGCAAGGCGTGAAGGTTCAAGTCCTTTCATCCGCACCATCTTACAGTTCAATGGTTATTAATTGCTATCGAACCTGCCTTTCCAATAAACGGTAAGGCTTTTTTTATTGAAAGGTAAAATCATATTAACGGTTCAAAGCAATTTTATTGTAATACTCTGTTAAAATGTAGCTATGAAAAAATTTACAAAATTAAGTAAGTTATCACTGGGCGACACTGTCTCCATCATATCTCCGTCGGCAGACATAGCAGGCAGATGGCCATGGGTTACAGAATTAGGTTTGCAGCGTCTTAAAAATGAGCTCGGTTTAATCCCTAAAGAGTATGCTACTACTCGAAAATTGAATGCCACCTTAAAAGAACGAGCAGAAGATATTATGTCTGCATTCCGTGATCCAGAGACCAAGGCAGTAATTGCAACTATAGGTGGACAAGATCAGATTAAACTCCTTAAATACTTAGATAAAAAGGTATTTTTAGATAATCCTAAGCCTTTCTTTGGGTTCAGTGATAATACACATTTAGGCAATTATCTTTGGAACTTAGGGATACCTTCTTATTATGGCTGTTGCCTACTAACTCAGTATTCGTTTGAACAAGGCATGCTAGAATTTACACTTGAATATCTCCGACACGCCTTTTTTGACACAGGAGAGTTTGAATTAAAACACTCGCCTGAATATAACGACATAACAAACGACTGGGCGAAGAAAGAATCCCTTGAGATTCCTAGAAAAATGGAAAAAAATGAGAAGTGGTATTGGGATGGTACAAAGGATGCAGAGGGAATACTTTGGGGTGGTTGTCTTGAATCTATGGTTGTCCAGAGCGCTACACAGGTTTATATGCCTAAAGATGAAGAATTAGAGGGGACAGTATTGTTTTTGGAATCAGCGGACGGAAATACATTACCATGGATTGCAGAATATGTCCTCACGGGGTTTGGAGAACGCGGATGGTTAGACAAATTTCAAGCAGTCCTCATTGGTAGACCGAAATCATGGGAGTTAGATTTGCAAATTGGACCTGATAAAAAAGCTAAATATCGCAAAGACCAAAGGGACACTATTTTGAAAATTGTACGAGAATATAATCCTAATATTCCTGTCATTCAGAATTTAGATTTTGGTCATACTGATCCTCAAATTGTTATGCCTTCAGGATCCAGTGTCAGGGTTGATAGCAAAAAGCAGAGAATTTATATAACCTACTAGAGCTTAACGTATTCGTAATAATACACATTAGCATATTGATTTAAAAATTGCCGTCGGGTAGTCCTTCTTTTATTCTTAAGCTACAATAGAACATATGTCATTATCAACTCAGCCATATAAAGGTGCACGAGATTTTTATCCTGAAGACAAACGTATACAAAAGTATATGTTTTCTAAGATTCGTAGTGCGGTAGAACGTTTCGGATATGAAGAATATGATGCCCCTATCTTGGAAAACCTTGAGATATATAAAGCAAAGTCTGGTGAAGAAATTGTTAATGACCAGACGTATACCTTCACCGATCGTGGTGGCCGTGAAGTGGCCATTCGTCCCGAGATGACTCCAACAGTCAGCCGTATGGTCGCCGCTCGACGTCAAGAACTTGGGTATCCGTTACGTCTATATAGCATACCTAATCTTTGGCGCTACGAGCGCCCACAGCGAGGTAGGTTACGCGAGCACTGGCAGCTAAACGTTGACCTATTTGGTGACAGTGCGGTGAGTGCTGAACATGAAATCATCTTAGTTGCAGACGCTATGCTCAAGGAGTTTGGAGCTACACGGAGTATGTATACGATTAATGTAAACAGTCGTAAGCTCATGGACTTTATAATGATCGATTACCTAGGCCTTAACGCAGACCAGGTACATACATTATCCAAACTCATTGACCGCATGCACAAAATGGATAAATCTCTATTCGTTTCACAGGTACATGACCTTCTAACCTCAGAGCAGAAAGACTCCGGCATTAGTCATAAGATCCTTGATGTTCTTGCGGTGACATCACTCAACGATCTTCCAGAACACATAAAAGATTCAGAACCTGCTAAGGCTCTAATCTCACTCATGAGCATCCTAGATGATTCAGGCGTGTCAAATGCAAAGTTTGATATTACGATCATGCGCGGCTTTGACTACTATACCGACGTTGTTTTCGAAGTGTATGATACAGATCCAACCAACTCTCGTTCTATGTTTGGTGGCGGACGTTATGACGGGCTTGTGGGCTTATTTGGTGTCGAACCTGTTCCTACAATTGGCTTTGGCTGTGGAGACGTTACATTACTAAACTTTCTAGAAACTCATAGCTTAATACCTGAAATACCTCATGAAGTAGATGTTTATGCCATTCTCATCGGAGAAGATTATGAGAAGTCGCAGAAACTACTTGCTAATCTTCGAGTTGAGGGACTATCGATCGCTGTAGATAACTCACAACGCAAACTGAGTAGCCAACTAAAGAACGCTACAAAAAAAGGTATTACATATGTGCTTTTCATTGGTAGTAACGAACTCGAAGAAAACAGGTATAACCTTAAAAATCTCGTAACTGGCGAAGAACAAACACTGAGTCCTGAACGCATTGTTACCTATATTCTTGACCATCGCCGATAATCAAAGCGGATATGCTCGATTTTTGTAGCTATTTCTTGTATACTCATCTCTTATGCAACTAAAACTTACACGTAACTCAGACACTAATATTACTCTTATGATTACTGCTGATGCAGAAAATCTTAAAAAACTTAAGGAAAGCACGCTACGTAAATTCAATACGAGTAGCTTAAAGATTCCTGGTTTTCGCCCGGGTAAGGCGCCTCTAGAAGTTGTTGAAAAAAATGTTAATCAGCAGGAACTACAATCTGCATTTATCGACAATGTTTTAAATTTCTACTACATGCAGGCTATGACCAAGGAAAACCTACGTGTTGTAGGCGAGCCAACGGTTAACATTAAAAAATTTGTTCCATTTGATACGTTTGAATTTGAAATTATTGTCGATGTACTAGGTGAAGTTACACTTCCAGACTATAAGAAAATCAAGAAGACAAAGAAAACAGCTACTATTACAGAAGCGCAGGTAAAAGAAGTCATTGAATCTCTTAGGTCACGTGTGAGCGATAAAAAATCAGTAGATCGTGCGGCAAAAGACGGCGATGAAGCAATTATTGATTTCAAGGGAGTGGACGATAAAGGTAAGGCTGTCCAGGGTGCTGAAGGGAAAGATTACCCTCTTACTCTTGGAAGCAACGCATTTATCCCAGGTTTTGAGGAAAAAGTTATTGGTGTTAAAAAGGGTGAAGAAAAGACATTTACAATTCCATTCCCTAAAGACTACTCAGTATCAGCTCTTCAAGGTAAAAAAGTTACCTTTACAATTACCATCAAGGAAATTAATGAATTATCACTTCCAAAAGTTGATGATGCCTTTGCTGCTAAGGTTGGACCATTTAAATCTTTGGCAGATCTTAAAGAAGATATCAAGAAGCAACTTGGTTTTGAAAAACAAAATGAGTTAGACCGTGAGTTTGATACCGAAGTTCTACGAGACATTGCGTCTAAGTCTAAGGTCGCAATACCTGAATCAGTTATTGATAACCAAGTCATGCGTGCCGAAGAAGATGAAAAGCAGAATCTCATTTACCGTGGTCAAACCTGGCAAGAACATCTTGAAGCTGAAGGCCTGACGGAAGAAGAACATCGCAAGCGAAATCGTAAAGATGCTGAAGAACAAGTAAAGATCGGCATTATTATCGGTGCGATTGGTGACAAAGAAAAAGTCGAAATTACTCCAGAAGAGTTAGAATTACGCATTCAACTTCTTAAGGGCCAATACCCAGACCCTGCTATGCAGGCTGAGCTTGATAAACCTGAGGGTCGGCAAGATATTGCATCACGTCTTCGAAGCGAAATAATTATTCAAAAGATCACAGAATACGTCACAAAGAAGTAATTTAGCAGTCTTGACATGTGAGTGCTAGCATCCTACACTTGTAAGTATGGAAAAGACGAAAGCATCAACCCTCATTCCAACGGTCATTGAAAATGATGGTCGCGTAGAACGCGCCTATGATATCTATAGCCGTCTTCTAAAAGACCGAATTATCTTTCTCGGTGACGCTGTGACAGAACATACTGCCAATCTTGTTGTTGCGCAGCTTCTATTCCTCCATTCAGAAGATCCCAAGAAAGATATAAGCTTTTATATCAATAGTCCTGGTGGCAGTGTCTATGATGCCCTCGCTATATATGACACTATGCAATACATTTCTAACGATATTCAAACAGTAGGTATTGGTATTCAGGCATCTGCTGCCGCGTTCCTACTAAGCTCAGGCACAAAAGGTAAACGAGTAATCTTACCGAACGCAACGGTCATGGTCCACCAGCCAAGCAGCGGAACACGTGGTAAGGTTACTGATATGGAAATTGACCTTAAAGAATCACTCCGTATCAAGCAACGCCTCAACGAAATTATGGCTAAGAATACTGGTCAAACAATCAAGCGCATCCAAGAAGATATGGAACGTGATTACTGGATGACGGCTGAAGAAGCCAAGAAATACGGTCTCGTAGATAGCATTATCAAAACGTTGAAATAAATAAAATTTATAATTAGTGTTGCATTATTGACTATTATTCTTTATGATGTTTTTAAGAAGTAGAGTAAGTCGGGCACTGCTGTGGTATCAAAATAATGCTAATGCACTGCATCACCTTAGATAATCTTCGCGCGAACTAACAAAAATAGATACAAAAGTTACAATTTATTATTTTAGGCGGAGTATTTTAACGTATGGCAAAAACTGCACCAGCGTCTCAGGACAATAAGCGTGTTTATTATACTAAATCTAACGAGATTCTTGATCTTCCAAATTTGGTAGATCACCAGAATAAGTCTTGGCAATGGCTTGTCGAAGAAGGTCTTGGAGAGTTGCTTGCTGAAGTAAGTCCAATCGATGACTACACTGGCACAAAGCTTTCTCTTGCATTCAAAGACTATCGTTTTGAAGATCCAAAAATGACTGAAGTTGAAGCGCGCGAAAACAACGTCAGTTTTGAGGCTCCTCTTAAGGCGACTGTTGAACTTACAAACAAAGTAACCGGTGAAGTTAAGGAACAAGAAATCTACCTTGGCGATTACCCATGGATGACAAGCCGTGGTACGTTCGTTATTAACGGTGCAGAACGTGTCGTAGTAAGTCAGCTTATCCGTTCTAACGGTGTATTCTTCACAGCCGACACAAGTGGTGTTAACAAAAAATATGGTGCAAAAGTTATTCCTGGTCGTGGTGCTTGGCTTGAGTTCGAAACTGCAAGCAATGGTGCGCTTTACGTAAAAATTGATCGTAAGCGTAAGATCGCTGTTACGACACTGCTCCGAGCACTTGGAATGAGCGAAGCAGAAATTAAAGAATCTTTTGCTCACGTTGATACTGGAAAAGTAAATCACATTCAAACGACTCTCGATAAGGACCCTAGCCGAGGCACTAATGATGCTTTAATCGAAGTGTACCGACGTTTACGACCTGGCGATCTTGCTACTGTAGATAACGCCCGAAGTCTCCTCGAAAATATGTTCTACAACTTTAAACGATTCGATTTCTCTCGAGTTGGACGCTACAAGATAAATAAGCGACTCGGTATTGATATTCCTAACACTGCTGAAAACCGCGTTATGCGTCTTGAAGACCTCAAGGCAATCATTTCAGAAATTATTCGTCTTACTAATACTGGTGAGCCGGCAGATGATATCGACTCACTTGCAAACCGACGCGTAAAACTCGTAGGTGAATTAGTACAACGACAATTCCGAATCGGACTGCTTCGAATGGAACGAAATACTAAAGACCGCATGAGCATGAGCGAGATTGAAACAGTAACTCCGAGCCAGCTTATCAATGCTCGACCAATCGTTGCTGCAGTTCGTGAATTCTTTGCCAGCTCACAACTTAGCCAATTCATGGATCAGATTAACCCACTTAGCGAGCTCGCTCACAAACGACGCCTGAGTTCAATGGGTCCTGGTGGACTTTCTCGAGAACGTGCAGGATTTGAAGTCCGTGATGCACACGCAACACACTATGGACGTATCTGTGCCGTTGAAACTCCAGAAGGTGCAAACATTGGTCTTGTATTGAACCTTGCAAGCTACGCTCGAATTAATGACTATGGCTTCATTGAAACTCCATACCTCAAGGTTGTAAATGCGCTTCCAGCAAGTAAAATCACTGGCAAAATCGCAAGTGTAAACCTTGAAGATGAAAAAGGTAAAGTAATCGTTAAAGCCGGTGCAACAATCTCAGCTGCAGATGCTAAAAAGCTTGGCGCGATCAAGAATAAAGCGACATGGCCAGTGAAGGCATATGTCACAAAAGAAGTTGAGTATCTTGACGCTGCTGAAGAAGATAACGCTGTTATTGCAAGTTCAGGTGAAGAAATTGACGAAAAAGGCTTCTTTGTTAAAGAGCGCGTCAGTGCACGTAACCGACTCGTGGCCGGTGAAGTTGAGGCTGATGATGTCACTCACATGGATGCATCGAAGCGACAAATTATCGGATCAAGTGCTGCACTTATTCCATTTATTGAAAAGAACTATGTGTACCGCTCATTGATGGGTAGTAACCAGCAACGTCAGGCTGTACCACTGATTAGTCCTGCTTCTCCAATTGTAGGAACAGGAATGGAAGCAGATGCTGCACGTAACTCAGGCCAAATTGTTTTAGCTGAAGCTGACGGTGAAGTTATGAGCGCTGCTGCAGACGCAGTTGTTGTGAAGTACAAAGAGGGTACTAAGACCTATGAGCCACTACACTTTGTGCGAAGTAATGAAGGAACAAGCATTAACCAAAAGGTTGTAGTTACATCTGGCACTAAAGTTAAAAAAGGTGATGTACTTATTGAAGGTATGTCAGTAGCTGACGGTGAGTTAGCGCTTGGAAAAGATCTCCTTGCAGCATTTATGCCATGGAACGGATACAACTTTGAAGACGCAATCATCTTGAGCCGACGTCTTGTTGAAGACGACACGCTTACAAGTGTGCACATTGTTGACTATATGACTGAGGTTCGTGAAACAAAGCTTGGCCCAGAAATTGTAACTCAAGATATTCCAAACGTATCAGAAGAAGCCCTTCGTCATCTAGATGAGGATGGTATTGTACGAATCGGCGCTGAAGTTCATCCTGGTGATATTCTTGTTGGTAAGATTACTCCAAAAGGTGAGCAAGAACTTTCTAGTGAAGAACGATTGCTTCGAGCTATCTTCGGTGAAAAAGCTAAGGAAGTTCGTGATACATCGCAGCGCATGAGTAACGGTAAGCACGGTAAAGTTGTTGGCGTTAAGGTATTTAGCCGTGAAAACGGTCATGAGCTTAAGGCTGGCGTTATCATGCAAATCCAGATCTTCGTTGCACAAATGCGAAAAATTAGCGTTGGCGACAAACTCGGTGGACGTCACGGTAACAAGGGTGTTATCGCTCGTATTCTTCCAGTTGAAGATATGCCATTCACTGAAGATGGAACTCCAGTTGATATTGTCTTAAACCCACTTGGTGTTCCAAGTCGTATGAACATTGGTCAGCTGTTTGAAACGCACTTTGGTATGGCTGCTCGTGCACTTGGCATAAAAGTAGCAACTCCATCTTTTGACGGTGTATCTACTGAAAAAATCCAGTCACTACTCAAAGAAGCTGGCCTGCCTGAAGATGGTAAGCAGCAATTGTATGACGGCCGAACAGGAGAAGCGTTCAAAGAACGTACAACTGTTGGAAGCATGTACATCATCAAGCTCAACCACATGATCGCAGATAAGATCCACGCTCGTTCTACAGGTCCATACACTATGGTGACGCAACAGCCACTCGGTGGTAAGGCGCAAAATGGTGGTCAGCGATTTGGAGAAATGGAAGTATGGGCACTTGAAGCATATGGCGCAAGCAATACGTTACAAGAAATGCTTACTATTAAGTCAGACGATGTTTACGGACGTTCTAAGGCGTACGAATCAATTATTAAAGGTACAGAAATCATTGGTCCAAAAGTTCCAGAAAGCTTCAACGTTCTTGTAAAAGAACTACAAGGTCTCAGCCTTAAGGTTGACCTCGTCAGTTCAGATAAGATTATTGACGCTGAAGATATTCTTGCACAAAGTATTGTTCAAGAAGGAGACAACCAATCAACAGTTGATGTACCTGAACCTGAATTTTCAGATGTTGACGTGACAGCTGATGCTGTTGCTGACGAATTCAGTATTATGGAACTTGATGATCAGATTACCGAAAGTGAAGAAACCGTTACTCAGAATGAAGCTGCAAAGGAGGCAAAATAATGCGACGCTATTCAGTAGAAACCAATATTGCAGATTTTGACGCTGTTCGTCTTGCTGTTGCAAGTCCAAGTGACATTCTTGAATGGTCACATGGTGAAGTAACAAAACCAGAAACAATCAACTACCGAACACAGAAACCAGAACGAGATGGTCTCTTCTGCGAAAGAATCTTTGGACCTGTTAAAGACATCAGCCCGCATGACGCTAAGTTCAAGGGAGTTCGTTCTCGCGAAGCTGCTGTCGACAAAAAAGGTGAAGTAGTTACTAAATCTATTGTCCGTCGTGAGCGCATGGCACACATTAGCCTTGCAACTCCAGTAGCACATATCTGGTTCCTCCGTGGTACGCCAAGTGCTATGGGACTTGTTCTTGGTCTCACTGTAAAGAGCCTTGAACGTGTTGCTTACTTTGCAAACTACATCATCAAAAGTGTTGACGTTGAAAAACGCGATCAAATGCTTGCTGACCGCGAAGCTGAGTTTAATGCTGCAAAAGAAGCTATTCGCTTGCGTTACGAAAATGATGCAACAGCTGAAGATGCAGACGTAAAATCACTTGCTGAAGCACAAACGAAAGAACTTGAAGAACTCAACGAAGAATTTGAACTATTTAAAAACCAAATTACTTCTCTTGTAAAATTAGGTCTCATTAGCGAAAACGACTTCCGTGCACTTCCAAGTGAACTTCGTAAGCTCGTTACAGTCGGCATGGGTGGAGCAGCATTAAAAGAACTACTTGATGACGTAGATCTCGCCAAGCTTATTGAAGAGCTTTCAAAAGAAGCCGATGAAGCTAAGGGTATGCGTAAGAAGAAGCTTATGAAGCGACTTCGACTCCTTGAAAGTATGGAACGTGCTGGTATTACTCCAGGTAGCCTTTGTGTAAGCGTTCTTCCTGTAATTCCACCGGACCTTCGTCCAATGGTGCAACTAACTGGTGGCCGTTTCGCTACAAGTGACCTTAATGACCTTTACCGACGTGTTATTAACCGTAACAATCGTCTTAAAAAACTTATGGACCTCAACGCTCCTGAAGTTATCCGTCGAAACGAACAGCGCATGCTCCAGGAAGCTGTAGATGCGCTTATCGATAACAACAACGCTCGTTCTGGTCGTGCAGTTGCTGCAACAGGTCAACGACGACGCCTCAAGTCACTCAGTGACATGCTCAAAGGTAAGCAAGGTCGTTTCCGTCAAAACCTTCTAGGTAAGCGTGTAGACTACTCAGGTCGTTCAGTTATTGTTGCTGGACCTGAGCTAAAAATCCACCAATGTGGTATGCCAAAGATGATGGCACTAGAACTTTTCAAGCCATTTGTTATTGGAAACCTTATTGCTAACGAACATGCACATAACATCCGATCTGCTACTCGTATGATCGAAGCTGGTGAAGTCGCTGTATGGGACGCACTTGATGAAGTTATCAAGGGTAAGTATGTACTACTTAACCGTGCACCTTCACTTCACCGACTCAGTATTCAAGCCTTCCAACCAGTACTTATTGAAGGTAAGGCAATCCAACTTCATCCACTTGTTTGTAAAGGTTTCAACGCTGACTTTGACGGTGACCAGATGGCTGTGCACCTTCCATTGAGCGATGCATCTCAAGCTGAAGCTAAGAACATCATGGCTGCGAACATGAACCTGCTCAAGCCTGCTGATGGTTCACCAATTCTTCACATTGAACAAGATATCGTTCTTGGCTGTTACTACCTAACGTATGAACGACCAGGTGCAACAGAAAAGATCCGTAGCTACATGAGTGTTGACGAAGCAATTATGGCTTTTGACGACGATAAGCTACAACTTCAAGATAAGATTCGACTTCCATTCCGCGGCGAAGTTCGTGAAACAACACTTGGACGAGTACTGTTCAACGAAATCTTTCCTGAAGACTTCCCATTCCAAAATAATGCAATGACAAAAAAGAAACTTGCTAACGCTATGTCTATGGCATATCACAAGTACGGTCAAGTTGTAACTGCAGAAATTGCTGACCAATTGAAAGATACTGGTTTTGAATATGCAACTCGCTCAGGTCTATCTATGGGTATGGACGACTTCCGTGAAATCAGTGGCCTTACTAAGATGCTTGACGATGGTGAGACTCGAGCGATTGAAATTAGTGATCAATATGATCAAGGTTTCATTACAAACGAAGAACGCTACCGCCTTACAGTTGATAACTGGCAGGACGTTGTATCAAGTGTGCAAACTGAACTCAGCGATCAATTCGAAAAAGAAGACAGCTCTATGTCTATCGCTGTAGTATCTGGTGCTCGTGGTAACATTGGTCAGGTTATGACAGCCGTAGGTATGCTCGGTGTAACTACTGATGCTACTGGACGTGCAATTGAGCTACCAATTCGATCTAACTATAAGGGTGGATTAAACCCACTTGAATACTTCACTGCAACACGTGGTGCACGTAAGGGTATGATCGATACTGCTCTAAAAACTGCCGACTCTGGGTACCTTACTCGCCGTCTCGTTGACGTGAGCCAGGATGTATTCACGATTGCTGAAGACGATAACGATCCAGGTTTTGGTATCTTCCGTAGCGATGCTGAAGAAATCGGTGTTTCATACGGCTCTCGACTCTTCGGCCGTTTCGCTGCTGAAACAGTTGGCAAGCACGTGAAGAAGGGTGCACTCATTACTAAAGAAATTTCTGAAGCAATTGAGTCAGACGAAACTGTAGATGGTGTGAAGATAATGAGTGCTCTTAGCTGTACTGATGTACGCGGTGTAGGTCAAAAATCATATGGTCTTGATCCAGCTACTGGAGAACTTGTTTCTAACCACCACCCAATTGGTGTCATTGCTGCACAAAGTATCGGTGAACCTGGTACTCAGCTTACGCTCAAGACCTTCCACTCTGGTGGTGTCGCGGGAGAAGATATTACTACTGGTCTTCCTCGTGTTGAAGAACTCTTTGAAGTACGTACTCCAAAGGGACAAGCGTTCCTTGCTGATATCGACGGAACAGTAAATACTTGGGAAGACGGCGACAACTACGTCGTACAGATCACTGCTGACGAAGGTAGCAAGGTAGAACTTGCACTTAAGGGACGTAATGCACAGATTGCAAGCGGATCAGATGTAGCTATTGGTGACGTTGTCGCTTCAGGTGACGAAGGTGCAGACCCAGTAATCTCACCAATCGCCGGTAAAGCAGAAGTTACAAAGACTAAGATCATCATTACGCCTGCAAAACAGAGTGTTGTGAAGTACGAAATTCCAGGCTACAAGCAAGTTGTTGTTAAAGATGGCGACAAGGTTGTTGCAGGAGATCGCCTTACTAACGGTTCTATCAACCTTCATGAACTCATTGAACTTCAAGGCGTAGAAGCGACACAACGCTACATCATGAACGAAATTCTTCGAATTTTCGCGAGCCAAGGTCAGAACATTGCAGACAAGCATCTCGAAATCATTGTGCGTCAAATGTTCTCACGTGTTCAGATTGAAGACGCTGCAGATAGCGAATTTGTTACTGGCGACGTTGTAAGTAAACTGGCAGTTGTTGAAGCAAATGAACAACTCATTAAGGACAAGAAACAGCCTGCGAAGTACAACCAGCTACTTCTTGGAATCACCAAGGCATCACTATCTACAGATTCATTCCTTAGCGCTGCAAGCTTCCAGGATACAACTCGTGTACTTATTGCTGCAGCGACAAGTGGTAAGGTAGATAAGCTTTACGGTCTCAAAGAAAACGTTATCTTAGGACGACGCATTCCTGTGGGCACTGGCTTTGTAGAAGAGTCTGAAAGCGAAGAATAAACAGAGCGTGTTGCTAATATGCTACACATCTGTTAAAATAGCATCTAGAGTTTCATAAATACTAAGCAGTTAGTGATATAGAGATTCGTACATGTGATTCGTGCTGGTTCACATGCGATCTTCTCTGTATCACTTCAGACTGCGTTATTCAATAAGGACATTGAGCATACATGCCAACAATTAATCAGTTAGTACGAAAACCTCGTGTTAAGGTTACGACAAAGACCAAGTCTCCAAGCTTGCATCGTGTTGTAAACAACCTTAAAACACGTAACTACGAAAAAGCAGCACCGTTTAAGCGCGGTGTGTGCGTTAAAGTAACGACTAAAACGCCAAAGAAGCCTAACTCAGCACTCCGAAAGGTAGCACGTGTCCGTCTATCTAACGGCCAAGAAGTTTGGGCTTATATTGGTGGCGAAGGTCACAACCTACAAGAACACGCTGTTGTGCTTGTACGTGGTGGACGCGTAAAGGACCTTCCTGGTGTGCGTTATCACATTGTTCGTGGTAGCTTTGACCTTCAAGGTGTTGCGAACCGTAAGCGTGGCCGTTCTAAGTACGGCACAAAGAGGGAGAAATAAGTAATGCCTCGTAAAAAGACTAAAGCACTTGTTCGACCTATTAACCCTGATCG